>JAAWLQ010000240.1 GCA_022797995.1 Lachnospiraceae bacterium | reverse complement strand
GGAGCCCAGAGATTCGGGACCCTGGTGTGGTCCGGAGACATTCCCTCCACCTTCGAGAGCCTGGCAGATCAGGTGAAGTCCGGACTGAATATGGCAATGTGCGGAATTCCCTGGTGGACCACGGATATCGGCGGCTTTTACGGGGGACGGATAGAGACCGACTATTTCAGAGAGCTGATTGTCCGCTGGTTCCAGTACGGGCTATTCTGTCCTGTCATGCGCCTCCACGGCAGCCGGGCCGGCCGGGACAATACGAAGACCATCATAGAGCCCTCCGGCGGCGACAACGAAATCTGGAGCTTCGGGGAGGAGAATTTTGAAATCTTAAAAGATTTGATTCTGCTGCGGGAGCGGCTGAGACCCTATCTCAGAAAGCATATGGATATCGCTTCGGAAAAGGGCATTCCCGTCATGCGGCCCATGTTCTTTGACTTCCCGAAGGACGAAGTGTGCTATGGGCTGGGAGAGCAGTATATGTTCGGAGACGATATCCTGTTCGCGCCCATTGTCCGTCAGGGAGAGAGTGCCAAAAAGGTGTATCTGCCGGAGGGGAACTGGATTCTTGCAAGGGACCGGAAGGTTTACCCGGGCGGGGCGTGGGTGGAAGTCACCGCGCAGCTGAATGAGTTCATCGCCTTTGTCAGAGAGGGCAGCGATGTGATCGGGGTGTTCTGACACAATGGCAGCACAGGATAAAAGAAAACGGAAAAGGAGCACTTTTATGAAGTTGACAATGAAGAAAGCCCCAATGGGCTGGAACAGCTATGATTACTATGATACTACCGTGAACGAGGAACAGGTGAAAGCCAACGCCGACTTTATGGCGGCTCATCTGAAAGATGCCGGTTGGGAGTATATAGTGGTGGATATTCAGTGGTATGCGAAGGACGCGGGGACGCAGCGGGATAAATTCCAGTACATTCCCTTTGGCGACATGGAGATGGATGAATACGGCAGATATCAGCCTGCGGTGAACCGTTTCCCCTCCGCCCGGGAAGGCAGAGGCTTCGGACCTCTTGCAGAATATGTCCATGATCTGGGCCTGAAATTCGGCATACATATCATGAGAGGAATCCCAAGGCTGGCGGCGCACAGACATCTGCCCGTTGCGGGAACCTCCTTTACGGCGGCGCAGGCGGCGGATTCAGCGTCCATTTGTGGCTGGAACCCTGACATGTACGGTGTTCTGGATAATGAGGCAGGGCAGGCTTACTATGACAGCCTGATACAGATGTATGCGGACTGGGGAGTGGATTTCATCAAATGTGACGATATTTGCGACAGCTGGATGTATCGGAACAGATATTTCAATGGATGGCATGAGACCAGAATGCTCCGGGAAGCCATCGAGAAGACAGGACGGGAGATTGTGCTCAGTCTTTCTCCCGGCCCCGCTCAGATTGACAGGGCGTGGCAGTATGAAAAGCATGCCAATATGTGGCGGATTACCGATGACTTCTGGGATCGCTGGGAGCTGCTTCGGAATATGTTCGACAGATGCGAGCTGTGGCAGAATCATGTTGCGGAAGGCTCCTATCCGGACTGCGATATGCTTCCTCTGGGAAAGCTGGGAGGAGGATTTGGCCATGGGGAATGGGACACTCGCTTTACAAGAGATGAGCAGATTACCATGATGACCTTGTGGTGTGTCTTCGGTTCTCCGTTGATGGTGGGTGCGGAGCTTACCAGACTGGATGACTGGACCCTGTCACTGCTGACCAGGAAGGATATTCTGAAGCTGGTTTCCAATGAGTATGTTGGAAGGCAATTCGAGAAAAACGAGGATTATGCCATCTGGAGCTGCAGAAATGAGAAGACAGGGGAGAGATACCTTGCGCTATTCAATTTCCTGGAAAAGGAACAGCAGATTTCCTGCAATCTCCGGGAAGTGGAACAGTTTGCCGGGGAGAATGCAGGAGTGGAAAGCGCTGTTGAGCTCTGGAGTCAGGCGGAGGTGAAGCCTGCGGGGAATGTGCTTGCAGATTATGTGCCTGGGCATGGAGCGAGACTTTTTATATTGCGTTCTTCCCGATAGATACGTTCCAGCCGTTCCACCACCCGTCTGTCACGGAGCCTTGCGGTCAACAGGGGGGAAAACCGTTTTCCCTCCAGGGAGACTGCGGTTTCAAGGGCTTCTTCAAAGGTCAGCTGCACACCGGTGTAGAGGTGATTTGCATCGGTGACATTGTCCAGCCAGTCCGCCAGGCCGATGACATCTACCATCTGCCGGTAGGCGCATTCCAGACGTCTGTAGGAAGCGGGATAGCCGTGGGAACCATCGTACCAGGAATGATGTCCCAGGGCAACAGGAGCATACTTTCTGGTGGATGGCCGCATGGCCAGGTTTTTCTCCCCTACAAGCGTGTGCAGATGGGCCATTTCATATTCTTCTTCAAACCATTGTCTTGCGGACTGAGCATACAGACTTGTAAAGCTGATTTTGCCGATATCATGGAGAAGACTGGCATTCCTGGCATATTCCAGGACCGTATCAAGCTTTTTCCGGGGGTCCGCGATCCTGCAAATTTCCTCAATGTCGTCAAAAAAGCAGGGTTCTTCTTCCATAATGATTGTGCACAGCTCCACCGCAGCCTTCGCCACAATATAGGAGTGAATATAGTCATCCGGCAGAAAACGAATCAGAAGCTTACTCACGAAATCTCCGTAAGGAATGCCGGTTTCAGTTTCCACAAAAGTACACATCAGCTGTCTGACATGGAAAAAGAGAAGTTCATTTTCCGATGCCTGTGGGAATCGTTCTACATAATCGAGGGCACGCTCATAAAGACTGTCGATGTAGTCGGTACGCGCCGGGATTTTTTCCGGATTGTCCTGAAGGAAATTACAGTAAAATGCGGGCAGAGAAATCAGACGGTACGTGCCTTCTCTGGAAAAGTCGTCCGGTCTGGCGGCATCTATCAGAACCTCCATTTTTTCGAGCAGTCCGTCAAGCGTATCCAGGCCGCAGTAATAGTTAATGGAATCGTAGGAAAAGGAGGTCCTGGCAGGGGGATTTTCTCCCCGATCCGTGGCTTCTTTTAACTGTTTTTCATATACAATGTAGACAGATTCCATGACATCTACAATATCCTCAGGAGACATGGCTTTTTCCTTGTTGCGGGAAATGCTGGCGGCCATCTGCTGGTGTGTCATATAGAGATATCGCTCCCAGGGAAGTTCCGGTGCTTTTTCCCGATAGCTTTCATCCTGGAGAATCTGCAGGGTGTATTTTACGAGACGGATTTTGTCTCCTGAAGACTTAAACTGACCCAGTGCCACATTGGCGCGGGAGCGTATAATGTACCCTTTGGTCTCGATGTCCCGGATTTCATCGAAATATTTCAGATAGGCTGCAGCTTCCATAAAGCACAGCCGCATCTGGGACATATAGCCTTCTATCTCCGCCCAGTCCAGTCCAATGAGCTTTGTGCTTATGCTGTTGTATCCCATTCCAAGCCAGTATAACTGACGTATCATATCGTTCCTGTTTCCGACCTGTCTGGCCCTGCTCAGCAGCGCACGGCGAATCTGGCAGAAAAGTCCCACATCCAATTCTCTGCGTCCGTCAAACAACTTTCCAGCGAACTCTTCCAGCTCCTGAATTGTGTCTGCGGCAGCTTCGAACAGATGATCCAATACGGGAAACAGATTCTTGCGAAGTAACAGCATATTTCGGGAGACAATCTGCTCCAGGTGCTCTCTGGCCTGTGAATGTTCTCCATTGGAAACATGGGACGAACCGCTTTGGCTTTTTTTCAGCGCCATCAGTTCTGAGATTTTCTGTAAATTAGATATGTATTCTTCCTGATATGTCTGCATAAAATCTCAGTCCTTTTCTCTTTTTTTAAGCTGTCTGTGCAAAACATCCTGCAATTGTTCCATACTTACCGGCTTTGACAGATGTTCATTCATACCGGCTTCTTTTGCCGCGCGGATATCCTCCACAAATGCGTTGGCTGTCATTGCGACAATCCAGATATTCTCCGCATCCTTCCTGGGCAGGGCCCGAAGCCTCTCTGTGGCTTCATAACCATTCATGACGGGCATCTGGACATCCATGAAAATCAGATCATAATAATATTCCGGTGAATTCTCGAATTTTTCCAGAGCCTGAACACCATTGTCAGCCACATCTGCTTCAACTCCGTTGAGGGAAAGCATTTCCAGAGCGATTTCCTGATTCAGTTCATTATCCTCCACCAGCAGAACGTGACAGCCGCTGTAGTCTGTATTCAGCCCTGAAGAGAACTCCTGACCATTTTTATCCGTATCTGTCAGATCGAAAAGTGTGTCCAGAAGTCTGGTTTTAAACAGCGGGCAGGGGACAAAGGCACTGACACCTACACGGGTTGTACGATATTCCAGCTGAGCCCAGTCCGCATCTGAGACAAGCAGAATGGGAAAATCCCGGCCGGCAGACTGACGTACATGTGCGGCCAGCTCCAGTGATGACATATCATCCAGCTCCTGTCCCAGCAGCAGGGCACAGGGCATATGTCCTTCGCTTTGAGCCTGTGTCAGGCAGGACACGGCGTTTAAGCCTCCTGTTACATGCAGTGGAATCATGTCTGCTTCCTGAAGGTAAGATATAAGTCTGTCAGCTCTGGATTCCAGGCTTTCGGCCACCAACACTGTTTTGCCCGCAAGCTGCTTCCGGATTCTTCGATTCTGAGAGGCGACAGAAAGAGGAATCTTTACCTGGAACCGGCTGCCTGCGCCTTCAGTGCTTTCCACCTGAATTTGTCCGCCCATGTGGTCGATGAGACTTTTGACAATGGACATGCCCAGACCGGTGCCTTCGATTTTGCTGACAGCGGCATTCTTCACCCGTTCAAAGGGGACAAATATTCGTTCCAGGAATTCTCTGCTCATTCCGATACCATTGTCCTGGCAGATAAAATCCAGCCAGATTCGCTTCCGGGGGTCTTCATCCACCTCATCGGTGTGCTGAAAAAAGTGAATCAGAATTTCACCGTTGTCAGGGGTATACTTTACCGCATTTCCGATAATATTTACCAGAATCTGACGCAGTCGGAGCGGGTCGCCAATGAGAAGCTCTTCATATATCTGCCCGATTTCTATTTTCAGATTGTGGCCCTTCTGAACTGCCTGTGGACGCACGATGACGGTGACATCATGAACCAGATCTGCCAGAGAAAAGTTCTCTTCGTTCAGACTCATCCGATCGCTGTCTATCCGGGAAATATCCAGCACGTCATTTACCAGACTCATCAGATGGGAGGAAGCCGTCTGAATTTTCTGCAGGCAGTCCTGCACACGGGCTTTTTCATCGATATGGGTCAGGGCGATGGCTGTCATCCCGGCGATGGCATTCATGGGAGTGCGTATGTCGTGGGACATATTGGATAAAAAAGTGCTTTTGGCCCTGTTGGCCTCCTGTGCTTCCAGCAGTTCTTTTTTCAGCATTCGCAGCTGAAGTTCAAGAGCCGATATGTCGGTGGGGTCCTGATTTTGGTCAAATGTATTTTTTATGGTATCCATTCCGCATACTCCTTTGAAAGCCGGTAATTTTCGCCTGTGCCTTTATTGTACTTTTAACATATCATCTTGTCAACGATGATATGGAGTCTTCCACAGGTATTGGAAGGATTTCTGACATTTTTTGAGAAGTTGTTGCATTTTCGTCAGGTATTGTGTAGACTGAAAATACATACTTAACTTTCAAGTGCACAGAGAGGAGCAGCCAATATGAAACGTGCGATGAAGCAATCAACTCTGATTTTGATTTTGAACGGGATATCTATTGTAACTTTATTGTATATGGTATATTCCCTGTTTGCTTACAGTTCTGTCAGCAGCCGGCTGACACAGGCCAATGAGGACCGGTTTGCGCTGACCTATAATGCCAATCGCTTTATGAACGGCTCCGCATATCTGACAAATGAAGTCAGGGCTTTTGCTGCTACCGGTAATCAGGAGCACTACGATAATTACTGGAACGAGATTAATGTGCTGAAGAACAGGGACCAGGGAGTCGCGGCACTTCAGGAAATCGGCATTACCGAAGAAGAGCAGACTATGATTGACGAAATGTCCGCTCTGTCCAACCAGCTGGTTCCACTGGAAGAAGAGGCCATGAAGGAAGTGCAGGCGGGAGAGAGCGAAAAGGCGGTGGAATATGTGTATGGAGAGGATTACAGCACCGCCATTGGACAGATTAATGCTTTGAAGGAGCAGTTTCTTGCCGCGTTGGATGCAAGGTCTCTGGAGCAGGTGGAAGCGCTTGAGAGGGAAGCCGGATTTATCCGGCTGAGAATGGTTCTGGCGCTGGTGATGGTC
>JAAWLQ010000239.1 GCA_022797995.1 Lachnospiraceae bacterium | reverse complement strand
TTACCTCCCCCGGGCCATCCTTCCCCACGAAATCCTGCTCCCCTTCGAGACGGAGGGCTACTGCGAAAACCTCTCGGAGGTCCTGACCAAACGGGCAGGTAGAACTGTACAAGTTATTTCAAAGCAATTCCCTGATCACCCGAAGTATATGCATCTGCGCTTTTCTTCATTCTTTTGTCTTTCCCTGTTCTTCATCTTTCTCCGGTCTTCGTCTTCCCTTACTCTTCCGTCTTCCCCTCCCGTCCCGCCGTGGCAATCAGAGCTTTATCCACATCTTCCTCGTAATTGCGCATTGCCACCTCGATAGGTGTGGGGTCCTTTGTAAGCCGCCTGCCGCCCACATGATTGAAGAAAATAATAATTCCTGCGGCAAGCCCCAGTGAATAGGATACCTCCAGCGTGTTCAGCCCCTGGGGCTCCCGGTTCATCACCATCTTATAGATTTCCGTGAACACGTCATTGATACCCACGTCATTGTGATAAGCCATAATAGTGAAAGCTGTTCCGAAAAAGCTGACCAGGCACACCAGCGCACATTTCAGCCACTGCTGCCAGCCTTTATGCCTGTCCACACTGATCCATTCCACCAGCACGTCCGGTTCCCCCACAATCTGCACGCTGATATTTGGACAGGTATTCTCCATCAGCTCCACCAGCTTCAGGGTGCTGATAACACACCTTTTGCTGCCCTCTCTGCCGAAATGATGCACCTTCAGTGCCTTCAGCTTTGCCGAAATCATAGAGTCCGCACAGCGAAGAGCTCCCACATCTGACAGAAAGACATCTTCCGACTGTACTTCCACATTTCTGTCACATTTCAAATATACTGTCGCGTTTGCCACTGGAATCTCCTTTCTTGCGGCGGCATGAGGTGCAGGCCGAAAGGCCAGGTGCAAGTCCGGAAGAACGCTGCCCTTGCGTTCTTCCCGGAATGACATAGATTTACTTAGGTCAGGTCCTCTCTGACCTTAGAAAATCTTCATTCCGTGCGGTGCAATTCCGTCAGGAAATAAAGCAGCGAACCGCACAGCTTCCCTGCCGCCATCCCCAGAATCACAAGCCCCAGTCCATGCCGGAAGGATATCCGCCTGGTCAGAATGGGAATGCTGTCCAGCATCTCCGCGATGGCAAGGGCCAGGCATCCGATAAACATCCCCGCAAAGAATCCAAATACGGCCTGCCAGAACAGTCCGACCCCCTGAATCACAGCCATGTACTCCGGAAAGCGCTGCTGCCACCATGCGCCGAACTGACAATATCTGGAGAAAATACTGAGCACACAGCCTGTCAATGTACCGAAAATCACCATTTCCTCGTACAATGTAACATATTTTGACGTATGGGTCTTGCCCGCGAAGCGGGGAACCAGTCCCACCGCCGCCAGCACGGTGAATACGCCTGCCGCCGCCAGCAGCCCGTAGCTTGCACCTGTCAGTGCCAGAAAAAAAGTCCGCATCTTAACTCTCAGCCGCCTTTACAAGTTTACTGATTATTATGATGCGGAATTTTTAAAATTATACTTTTTCCGTGGATTTTATTCTGTTTTTATTTCTGTCTCAATCCGAAATCAATGCCTGCCAATGTTCATCCACACGCTTTGAGAACACTATATACCATGATTACAGTTGCAGAAGCAATGAGCCGGCTAAACATTTTCAGTAGTTCGGTAATTCGATAATTTCTGTCAGAAAACCTTCTCACACTCGGTACACATAATCAGGAAAGCTCCCACGCCGTGAAGGTCATTGACAGAGGTGGGCCTGTTTATGTAATGGTCATAATTCCCAACGCCCGTACCGACGCAGACACCGCCCACCAGCAGGTCCTCGCCGTCCCACTCCAGAGAATTGATAACTCCCTCATAGCCTTTCCTGGCATAGGACAGATACTCTTCCGGCAGAATTCCCTGACGCACAGCTTTACAGATAGCCGCCACAAACAGACAGGAACAGGAAGTTTCCAGCCAGTTTCCCTCTCCCTCCGGCTTATCCACCACCTGATACCATCTGCCTTCCTGAGACTGGTATCTGCATACGGCCTCCAGGAGCTCCTTCACCAGACGGCGCAGCTCCCCACAGGAAGGATGTGTCTCCGGCAGGAAATCCAAGTCATCCAGCACTGCCACAGGCACCCAGCCGATGCTTCTGCCCCAGAATTCCGGAGAAAGTCCCGTCTCCGGGTCTGCCCATTCCACTTTTTTCGAACAATCCCAGGCATGATACAGCAGACCTGTCCTGGGATCCTTTGTCTTCTCTTCCATCAGAAGCGCCTGCTGTGCCACCAGGTCCAGATCCTCCGGCACATTAAAACGCTTTCCGTATTCCGCGGTCACCGGTCCGGCCATATACAGTCCGTCCAGCCACATCTGATCGGGATAGCGGTGTTTATGCCAGAAACCGCCTGCCTCATTGCGGGGGAATTCACGGATAACCGGCAGAATCGCGTCCAGAGCCTTTTTATATTTCGCATCTCCGGTCCGGTCCAACAGCGGATACAGCAGGATTCCCGCCTGCTGATCATCCAGCTGCGTCTTGTCACAGTCCAGAATCACTCCGTTTTCGTCGATACAGGAGTCGACCCAGCTCTTTACATATTGAAAGTAACGCTCATCCCCGCAGGCCTGGTAAGTCTTATACACTCCTGACAGGAAAACGCCCTGGTGATAATGAAACCGACCCCTGGGCGGCAAATCCGGCCCTTTAAACTTACGCATCATGGTTTCCACAGATGCTTTCGCATAAAATAAAGGTCTCTTTTCCACACTCTTCTTTTCTTCGCTCATCCTTCCTCCGTTCCGCTGTCTCCGGGACAGCTTTTTCTTCGTCTGTTTCCATCATAAATTGATGCAGTTAAGTTATTCTATCATAAAACCCTGCCGTAGTTCAAGCCTGCCGCAGGGTTTCTCTTTGCTTTATATCTCCTATATCTCCTCTTTACATAAACAGTTCAGACAAAGTACTGACTGTTATGCTGATGCACAAAGAAGCGCAAAAGAAATGCGTTTTAGCGCCCGAAAGTCACACAGACTCGAAAAGTGGAACTTCTTCCCCGAATGAATTATATAACAGCAATTTGGGCAGTTCAAGCTTTACTCCTCCCACAAAGGTACAAAGCTGATATTCAGGTCTACTGCTCCCTTGATCCCCTGGACTGTGCCCTGCTGGGAATACTGCCAGATTTTATACTCATAGGGATAATAAAATGTATCGGAATAAGCTGCAAACCATTTATCATAATCCTCCAGAGATTCCAGTCCCAGCATCAGCGCGCCCATTTCCGTATTGTAGTAAATCATGGGCCTGTAACCGGCATTCTCTATAATCTCGCAGAACAGCCGGGTCAGATTGGTCCGCTCCTCCACGGAGAGCTTATTCATCCGTCCGTCATCTCCCGCCACCTTTTCCACATCAAATACCACCGGGCAGTCAATCTGATAAGGTGCGATTTTCTCCAGTACCAGATCTGCTTCCTCTCTCAGTTCCGTCTCATCGATGGCCTGGCTGTAAAAATAGACGCCCACTTTGATTCCCGCCGCAATGGCCCCTGTGATATTGGCCTCAAAGTTCTCATCCTCCACCAGCTTTCCGGTTCCATACCCCCTGTTTCCCACCCGGATAAATGCGAATTCCACGCCGTCCTGGGCCACTAGATTCCAGTCGATCTCCCCCTGGTGCTTGGACACGTCGATTCCCTTATGTGAAATCACCTGTCCGTCCTGTATGTACTGAAATTCCCCGGACTCCAGCACATTGAGGCAAGTCTCATCCAGCTGATGCTGCTTCAGGCTGCGGTTGATTGGAACAAAATGATACTGACCGCCGCTGTACACAATCAGGTCCTCCGGATACAGCGGACGCAATGTCTCCATGATGGAATCTCCGTCATTCAGCTTCGTTCGGATTCCGTTAAGCACGTCCGCGGCAGCCTGTTCCCTGGCGCCGTTCACCTGGGCTTCCAGTTCTGCCCGGGAATAGACCGTGGTATCGGACAGCGCACCCACCACATTGCCATCGGTATCCACCACATTGCCGTTTTCATCCAGTCCGATTTTATCCACATTTGTATCCCCGCCGTTTTCTCCTGCCTGGCTGCCCCCGACATTTCCTGAAACCGGGGACGGCTCCTGCATTTTACCGGCAATCCATGTACACAGGGCCACAGTGCCGTACATAATTGCCACCATAACCGTCAGGCTGACAACCATGGCCAGCGCCCTGTTCCTCCTGTGCCTTCTGCTCCGATGTCTTCCCGATCTATTATCATTCAGCATTGCCGCATTATCCATTGTGTTCTTCATTCTCTTCTCTCTCAATGTCAGGTCCATCCTCCGACTTTCCGCACTAAAGCTTTCTCTGCAAAACTCTCTTTACTATCTTATAGTAAACGAATTGACTTTAGAAGAAAAGAGTATTTCAACACTTTATAAAAAGTTAAGTTCTCTGGATAATTCCGCCATATCATTCCGTTTTTTCCTATTTTACCACCTTTTCCCGCAGACTCAGCAGAATCTTTTTTTCCATGCGGCTGACCTGAACCTGACTGACTCCCAGCCTGGCTGCAATCTCCATCTGGGTTTTATTCTGAAAATATCTCATACAGATCAGCTCCCTGTCGGCCGGCGGCAGACTGTCCAGAAGCTGATTCAACAAAATATGATTCAAAAGTTCCTCCTTCTCCGTATCTCCTCCGTCACAGCCTCCCGCCACGCTTCTTCCCACCACACCTGCTCTTTCCCGTACGATCTTGTCCACCAGATAGACCTCGCTGCCGTCATCCTGATATACCGCCGCATAGATGGATTCCACCTCGATGGCTGCTTCCATGGCCAGTACCACATCTTCTGTGGACAGCCCCGTCTCCCGTGCGATCTCCTGAAGGGTCGGCTCTCTGCCTTCTTCAGCCTGGAGCTTTTGTCTGGCAAGCCGTACCTTCAGTCCGTTCTCCTTAATGGTTCTGGATACCTTTACAGGCCCGTCGTCCCGCAGAAACCTTTTGATCTCTCCTGTGATCATTGGAACCGCATAGGTGGAAAATTTCAGTCCCAGAGACAGGTCAAATTTGTCTATGGCCTTCATCAATCCAATCACACCTATCTGGAACAGGTCTTCCAGGTCATATCCTCTGCCTGCGAATCTTTTTACTATATGGCGTACCAGTCCCAGATTGTTCTCTATCAGTACTTCCCTTGCACTGCTTTCTCCTGCCTGTGATCTCGCAATCAGTACTGATGTCTCTTCCATACATTACCCTTTCGACCAGTTAACTTATTATTTCTTCCTGCGCTATCCAGCTTCCGACTCCTATTTTTTTCGCCATGCGGACAGTGGTTCCCTTTCCCGGTACGCTGTCCACTTCCAGCTCATCCATAAACGCTTCCATAAAGGCAAATCCCATCCCTGACCGTTCCAAATCCGGTCTGGTAGTAAACAGGGGTTCCATGGCCTGCTCCACATTTTCGATTCCTTTTCCCGTATCAGTAATTTCAATATGTAACACTTCATTTTCCAGCATACAGTGCACCCGCACTTTTCCCTGATGTATCTCCTGTCCGGCGCGTGTCGAACCGCTTTTTCCGTAGCCATACAGGTTCTCATAGCCATGGATGATGGAATTGGTGACCGCTTCCGATACAGCCGTTTTGATGTCCGCCATCTCTTCCAGAGTAGGATTCAGATTCGTGATAAAAGCCGCTACCGCCATCCGGGCAAATCCTTCATTATCCGAAACCGCATCAAAAATAAGCTCCATTTCGTTTCTCATGATTCCAGTACCTCCACAATTTTATTTAATCCGGACAACCTGAAAATCTTCTGTATCTGCCTGTCCACATGAATGGCATATACCCGGCCTCCGAAGCAGGATATTTTTCGATGGCGTCCCATGATAATCCCGATTCCGGACGAATCCATGAATCTTGTCTTCTCAAAGTCAAATACGACGTTGCCGACGTCTTCCCGGAGCAGGTACTTATCCGCGTTTTCGCAGATCATTCCCGCGCTGTGATGGTCAATTTCTTCCGGCAGCCGAATCATGAGGCAGTTGTCAATGACCTGAAAATCTCCTGTTGTAATCTGTTGCATATATGATACCTCCTTTCAGGGTCTGCCATGGGGCAGAGTTGTTGAATTCGCGGTTCGTTCACAAGGGCGGTGCCTCGTGCAAGGACCTTTATGGTCCTGAGGCCTAAGGCAGGATTCCTGCGATGACCAACAGGGGGCCTGCCGCTAATGTCCAGTTTTACCGCAGCGAGTCGGGTTTAAAGCGAAGGTCCGGCAGAGGAGGCCGGGGGCTCTTTCCTCGGCAGGGGTAACGCGCCGATGAACTAACTGCCAACAGAAAC
>JAAWLQ010000238.1 GCA_022797995.1 Lachnospiraceae bacterium | reverse complement strand
TCCGCCACCTGGTCTTCTTCTCCCGGTTCATCTGATTGACTTTTTCCATCTGCTCCGGTCAGGAATACGTTCGGACTTTCCTCAGCTGTTTTTACAGATTTTTCATTCCGACTTACTGCGAGTTCAAACTCATTGAGCTTTTCTTCTGCAGCTTTGGCAGTAATCTCAGGGAAGACGGACGTTTCCTTCATTGCCTTCGACATCCTCAGAGGCGGCTCTTCCTCCTCTGCTCTGGCAGAGCTCCCCGAAAAGTCTGCTTCTCCCATTCCGTCTTCCCTCTCCGGCATTCTCAGAATCGGCCCTGCCTGCGCCGTCTCCTCCGGCACGATCAGCTTCTCCTGTATCACAAGGGCCTCCCGGCGAATCTGCTCCAGCCGGCCGGGATTCACTCTGACAACAGTCCTGGTCTCCTCCCTGTAAAATGCCGCCACCGCTTCCTCAATCAGCTTCTCCAGGAAGATTCCGTCCTTCTCCAGCTCGTCCGCCATCACATCGCTGATCATATTGAGATTCGCCGACAGTTTATGCTTATAATGGGTCAGCTTTCGCAGCAGAGCTTCCGTCTGCTTCATCACATACCCCACAAGCCTCTTTCCGCTCTCCGCCGTAATCACCGCGCTGAAAGTCCACTGATTGCCGGTGCACACATAGATTTCCCGGGAAGACAGCACCACCTTCCGGTCCGCCTGTCTCCGCGCCGGATAAAACAGCGCATCCTGAAAGGGCGTCCACACCGCCATCTTCCTGACCGGGCAAAACACAAGATCGTCAAAAATTTTCCCCTTTTCAGAAAAGGCCTGCCTCAGAGCATCCAGCACAAAACAAAAGCATCTCCGAACCAGATCCTCTTTTCCATCCTTATAAAAAGTGGAATTCTTTATATCATATTTTGAAACGGAGCAAAACAGAGCAAAGGGATCCTCAGAATCCGAGAGATTGGGATAATAGGCGGCGAGCTCATTTTCCCGGACGAATTCCTGAAAGGACTGCTCCAGCTCGTAATAGATGTGATAATCCTTCAGCCATTTCACCACATATTTGTCCACGGTCGCATCATAAACCCTGTAGGCATCCCAGAACAGCATCAGCCTCTCCAGGCCCTCCCGGGGATTGTCCACGCCGATATTATTGAGCAGCTCATAGAGATACACGAAGGCGTAAGACAGAGACAGATGAGTGATATTCCCCAGGCGAATCTGTGTCCTCCAGGTAAAGTAAGTTCTGAGCTGATCATACCCCATCATCTGATAATCGGAAAAATAAGAAGAATACGGGACTGTCTTCTCGTATTCATCCTCAAAATCCTTCATCATCATTCCCTGCCTGTAGAAAATTCCGGCGTTCTCCTGCAGCATTTTCCTGTCAAAGAATCTGCGGCTGCCGAAATTCAGATACCGGTTCTCCCGCCCGATGTCACGCATGCGGTTAAAGAGCTCCCGAACTTCATCCTTCGGCCGCTCTTCCATTCTCTCCGGCTCCGGTATCAGGTAAGACGCCGACGTACGCCCGCCCACGCTCTCTCCCTGAAGGGGAATCGAATCATATTCTATCTCACAGTAGATATCTTCCCGCAGAATCGTTTCGTCCGGCGTATCCACATGGACTGCAGGCTGCGGAATCTCTTCCCCCTCATCCTGTATCTGTTCAAACAGCCGAAACGCCTCATACTCCTTATCGTATCGATTATCCGTGCTCCCTGACATGGTCTCCGGCGCCCTTCTTCAGACTCACTGTATCTATCCATGATTTCCCACATTCCAGTTCCAAACATCTGTTCCATTGTAGCAAAAATGGATATATTAGTCAAGTCCCCAAAAATGCATTGCCAGTCACCCGGCCAGGTCCCAGTCCGTCAGATCGCCGCCGGATGCCGTTCTCTTCTCGTATACCCAGACATTTTTTATCTGCTTTTTGAGCACAGAAAACTCCCACTTTTCCCTGCTTCTGGCCACACAGTTGGAATCATTGACATAGAAGCCCTCAGAGTCATATCCGTATATCACTATAAAATGCCCCCCCGCCGTAAAATCTCCGGGGCCCATGGAACAGATGATGTAATTTCCCGCGTCCAGAGCCAGCTTCATCTCCGCCTCGGAGGCCTTCGGCTGTGTGACATTGATCCCGTACTGTGTCGCCACATCCTCCAGAAGCGCCCACGCAGTCCCGGTCCCTGACATATAGTATCCGTTATCCATGCTGTACTCCGCTATCTTATCCGGCGTCAGGTCCTCTCTTCCCAGAAGGTAATAGAGAACCATGGACAGGCAGGTAGGACCGCAGCCCGCCAGTCCCACGTTGCTGCCGTCCCCGTATTCCGCATACCCCCATCTGGGATCCCACTGCAGAAAAAGGGGATAATCCTGTCCCTTTTCCAGTTCCGTCAGCTTTGCCTCGCCGGCGCCTTTCCGCACTCCGCCGTCGGCAGTCAGGTAATTACTCACGAAATCTGCCATCTCCGGATTATTGGCCAGCGCCTCCAGCATATACTCCGGATAAGAGTCTCTGTTCTCATAGATGCCTGCAATGAGCTCACTGTCCTCTGCCAGTTCCCTCAGCCGTTCCAGCACCTGCCTTTCGGTCCTGTCCAGGGGCTTGTCGACCTCCGGCAGGCCGCACAGGCTTACATAGTCCACGGCGGGCTTCTGTACAGTTTCTTCCGGCTGGGAAAAATATTCGGGATTGGGAACCGCACTTCCCTCTTCTCGCCGGATTTCGCCCTCGTTCTCTGCTATCTGGCTCACCGCAAGTCTGTTCAGCACCTGTTTCAAAGCACTGTTGATATTCCTGATCTGCATCTCCAGCATCAGCATAAACACCATATTCAATAGCAGAAGCACACCCACAATAATCAGAGATGTATCCTTTTTCTTTCCCCTCGTTCTGTCGCCTCTGTGCGGCACATTGCCTCTGCTGTCTCTTCTCTCCATCCTTCTGTCGTCCCTTACCTTTCCGCTTTTGTATCTTGCAGGAGAACTGCCGCTGTCCTGCCTCTTCTCCTTCTTCTGACGACTTTAACACAAAAATGTTTCAAAGCTACATCAAAACTGTATCATCCTATAAAAAACAATAGAAAGACCGCATTGCGAACTTTCTATTGTTATCTTCAAAAATTGGGGGCTCTTCGATATCCCTCTTATATATATAACTTTCCTTCCGTCCGAAGGGCCTGTCTTCTTTCCGTGGATCTGCTTCCGGAAATCGCAGTTATCCCACCAGGCGCACCGTTTCCCTTGCGATGGCCAGCTCCTCGTTTGTGGGAATCACCATAACCGTGGTCCTGCTGTCCGGCGTACTGATGGCAATGTCTTCGCCGCGCTTATGATTTGCCTCCTGATCAAGCGCCACACCCAGATATCCCAGGTATTCGCACACAAAAGTACGGACAATCGGCGCATTCTCTCCGATACCCGCGGTAAAGCAGATCACATCCACACCGTTCATGGCCGCCGTGTAGGAACCGATATATTTCGCCACGCGGTAGCAGTAGGTTTTCAGAGCGCGAACCGCATTTTCATCGCCGTTATTGTAGCCTGCCTCCAGATCCCGGAAGTCGGATGAGAGATTGTCCGAAAGCCCCAGCACACCTGATTTCTTGTTCAGCACCGCCATGATCTCATCAATGGTTTTCCCTTCCTTATGGGCAAGGAACTCAATGATAGCCGGATCAATATCACCGGAACGGGTGCCCATCATCAGCCCTTCCAGTGGGGTCAGTCCCATGGAGGTATCCACACATTTTCCGTTCTTCACCGCCGAGACACTGGCTCCGTTCCCCAGATGGCATACGATAATCTTCAGGTCCTCATAATTTTTCCCAAGGACTTCCGCCGCCTTTCTGGACACATAGGAATGGCTGGTTCCGTGGAATCCGTATCTTCTGATCTTATATTTCTGATAATAGTCATAGGGAAGTCCGTACATATAGGCCTCCTCCGGCATGGTCTGGTGGAACGCCGTATCGAACACAGCCACCATTGGAGTATTCGGCATCAGCTTCCTGCAGGCATTAATGCCGATCAGATTCGCCGGATTGTGCAGAGGTGCAAGGTCGTTGCACTCCTCTACCGCCGCCATGACTTCGCCGTCGATCACCACCGACTCCGCGAACTTCTCGCCGCCGTGCACCACACGATGTCCCACGGCGCCGATTTCATCCAGGCTTCTGACCACACCCGTCTTCGGATTGGTCAGGGCCTCCAGCACCAGGCGGATAGCCTCTGTGTGGTCCGGCATCGGAGTGACCGTATTCTCCTTCTCTCCACCTTCCGGCGTATAAGTAATCATACTTCCTTCTATACCGATTCTCTCACAGAGTCCCTTCGCGAGGCACTGTTCGGATTCGGAATCTATCAGCTGAAATTTCAGGGAAGAGCTTCCGCAGTTAATTACTAAAACTTTCATTGCTATTTTTCCTTTCTATCTATCCTAGTTCCGCCGCCTTCGGTCCAGTGCCCATTTCCCTGGGAAGGCTTCCCGGCCGCCGAAGCGTCCGCTAATCCTTCCGGGCACTGGGCCGAAGGACTGCTGTTTTTCTCAGTTCCGCCGCCTTCGGTCCAGTGCCCATTTCCCTGGGAAGGCTTCCCGGCCGCTGAGCGTCCGTTAATCCTTCCGGGCACTGGGCCGAAGGACTGCTGTTTTTCTCAGTTCCGCCGCCTTCGGTCCAGTGCCCTACGACAACTGTGCCTGCACGGCGGTAAGCGCCACCACACCCACGATATCCTGCCAGGAGCAGCCCCGGGAAAGGTCGTTGACGGGCTTTGCAATACCCTGCAGCATGGGGCCGTAAGCCTCCGCGCCGCCCAGTCTCTGTACCAGCTTGTACCCTATATTTCCGGCATCCAGATTGGGGAATATCAGAATGTTCGCCCGACCGCCCACAGGGCTTCCGGGGGATTTGGATTTGGCCACGCTGGGAACCAATGCCGCATCCAGCTGCAGCTCTCCGTCCAGGGTCAGATGAGGGTACTGTTCTCTGGCAATCTCCGTGGCCTCCACCACCTTGTCCACCATCTGATGCTTCGCACTTCCCTTTGTGGAATGGCTCAGCATGGCAATCACAGGTTTGGGGCCGATTAAAGATTTGAAGCTTCTGTAGGATGTCTCCGCAATGGCGGCCAGCTCCTCGGCCGTGGGATCCTGATTCAGGCCGCAGTCGGCGAAGAGAAACGTACCGTTATCTCCCTGGTCCTTGAACTGGGTATCCATGACAAAAAAAGCGGAAACCAGTTTCACGCCCGGGGCTGTCTTCAGAATCTGCAGCGCAGGCCGCAGGGTATCTGCCGTGGAATGACATGCTCCGGCAACCATGCCGTCCGCATCGTTCGCTTTCACCATGACAATGCCGAAGGTCAGATAATCGTTCAGCAGAATCGCTCTGGCCTTCTCCTCCGTCATCCCCTTTGCCTTCCTGGTCTCATACAGAAGATTTACATATTCGTCAAGCTTAGGAGTGTTGGCAGGGTCTATGATTGTGACGCCGGACAGATCGACTTCCAGCCAGCCGGCACCGTCCGTAATCTTCTCCTCGTTGCCGATCATGATGATATCGGCAATTCCTTCTTCCACAATCTTAGCCGCCGCCAGCAGCGTCCTCTTGTCCTTCGACTCCGGCAGTACGATTGTCTTCCTGTCAAGCTTCGCTCTCTCCTTAATCTTGTCAATATATGACATATCTCTTCTCCTTTCCAGCACTTTCTTTATACATTTTTAACTTAACAAATTGTATTATCCATATTATACTAAAAGAAGGAATAATGTACAAGGATAAATATGCGATTAATTGTACATTTTCAGATACAAAACGTTTTATTGTCTCTGAATAATATATTGATATTTAGCTGATGTAAGCTCTTACACACTGTGTTATTTTTTTCACATTGTCTTTTGATATTTTTATACGGAATAATGATTACTGTACAGAAAAGGAACTATTATGAAAGTAAACGGAATCATTGCGGAATATAACCCTTTCCACAACGGGCACAAATACCAGCTGGAGGAGTCACTTCGCCTCACCGGCGCAGATTATACGGTGGTGGTCATGAGCGGAAACTTCGTTCAGCGGGGTGCCCCCGCCCTTCTCGACAAGCATACCAGGGCGGAAATGGCACTGCGCGGCGGTGCCGACCTGGTTCTCGAGCTTCCGACACTGTGCGCGGTGTCCAGCGCGGAATATTTTGCCGCAGGCGCCGTCGCCCTTCTGGATAAGCTGGGGATTATCACGCATCTGTGCTTCGGCAGCGAATGTGGGGAGACGGAGCCGCTCCGAAGGATTGCCCTCCGCCTCTCGGATCAGCACGGGGAATATGACGCCGCACTTCGACGCCGGCTGAAGGAAGGGCTTTCCTATCCTCAGGCCAGAGCCC
>JAAWLQ010000237.1 GCA_022797995.1 Lachnospiraceae bacterium | reverse complement strand
CTGCGGACACGCCGCCTGGTCCTTCTGCTCCGACCGGGCTTTCACCATATAGTACCCTTGCGCCGCCAGCGTAAAAAACGCGCTCAGCAGCAATTCGCTGTAATAGCCCATTCCCCTGGACAATACCATTGCCGGCAGGGTCATAGCCCCGAATACCGACGGAAATATCTTCAAAAACAGTGCCTCGCTGATTCCCATCCCCCCGGGCAACGGAAGCATATCCACCGAGATGGAAATCACTGCCTGAAGGACAATCACATCCCACACTGGAGTACCTGTCAGGCCAAAAGAGCGATAGACCAGCCATGTCACCGCAAAAAGGGCCAGCCGCTGCACAAAGGTAATCAAAATAACGAGCATTATCTTTCCCGGATGATTTCTCAGGTACAGGGCAGTCTCTCTGTAAATCTCCATAGACTCCCGAAGCCTGTTGCCACGTTCTTCCTTATGTCTGATAAATCGCAGCTTTTCCAGCAGGCGCATCCCCCTCGTCAGTATCTTCTCCGCCAGATCCGGATGAAACACCAGCACTGTCATAAATCCTACACAGAAAACATTCAGCAGTACCCCAAGATAAAAAACAGGGATAATCTCCTCCATGTACCGATGCATAAATCCTCTGCCGAAGCAGGCGATTCCCACTCCCATGACTACCAGCACCAGTTTATATGTGATAGTCACCACCATCAGAATCACCGTGGCAACAGGGACGGGTATCTTTTCCTTTTTCATATAGAAGACCTGCATGGGCTGACCGCCTGTGGCGGACGGTGTAATACAGCTGAAAAAGAATCCCACCGAAGAAAAAAGAAAGCAGATTCTTTTCTTCACGCGAATCTGAAAAGACCGCATCATGTACCAGAGGATAACAGATTCACCCCAGATAAAAAACAATACCAGAATCACTCCGGGAATCAGCCACTTTACATCCGCTTCCCTGATGGCCTCCATCATCGAATCCAGATCTTCTCCCCGAAACACACCGTACACAGTGAGGGCAAAAACCACAATCAGAAACACAATGTTCCAGAATGTCTTCTTTTTTGTCAGCATTCGGCGCTTCCTCCTTTTGAAAGAAGCTTTTCGTTGACCTTATTCAGAATTTTTTCATAAGTTCCCCGGATTTTCTCATTCTTAGCGATAAAAAGACAGATTTCCGCAAGGAGAATTCCGCCGATCACATCCGGGATCACATGCTGCTTCGTCGTCAATGTGGAGACACACACCAGAACCGCCATCAGACAGGAAGCTGCACGATACCAGCGGGGCACGCTTTTCTTCCCCCGCAGTCCTATGTAGCAGAACCAGCTCACAAGGCAGTGTATGGAAGGGAACAGATTATCCGCCGCATCTATCGTATACAGATAAAACACCACCTGATTCCAGAAGCCCTCCGGCTCCACCGCCGGTCTGGTATTCGTGGTGGGATAAACCAGATAGCAGATCAGGCAGACCACTCTGGAGAGAAAATCCGCCGAGAAAAAACGACAGACCTCCTTTTTCTCCTGTCTTGCTATCAAAATGTAATTGACAATCCAGAACAGATAGCACCCCAGATATATTGCAACCGTAGGAGGCCAGAACGGAATCAGCCGGTCAAGGCTGCCTTCTATATTATGATGCGGCCATTCCCCGGCAATCATCCTTGAACCGCCGTAAACCGCCAGATTAAAGGTAACGGCAAAAATCAGAGGAATCACACTGTACTCCGGAATAATGGTATTCAAAATCTTCCGTATCTTTCCCATGCGCCCTCCTGCCATATCTTATTCTGTCCTCAATGCAGTCCCCGTACCCTCTCTCCCGCCGAGCCTCCTGATGGCCAAATCCGAATAATTCCCACATCCGCTCAATGTCGCATTCCGAAAATACGCGACTTCACAGACACATATTAAAATATAGCAAAAAACTTACGGATGCTCAAGATGTTTTTTCGTATCTTTAAGAAATCTTTAGATAATATTAAAAAGAGGACAGGCAGCCCCTGCCGCGAAGTCTGCCTGTCCGCGGAAACTTTTTCTTTTATCACCTCATTCCCGCCTCCGTCAGCGCCTTATAATAAGTCACCAGAGGAAGGAAGCTCTGGGCAAAACCTTTTGTCCCGCCGGAACCTACAATCACAGTGTCTTCCACAATTTTCTTCCCGCCCCCGGAAGCGCCTGACTCGCGGAGCGCCTTCGCAAAGGTTTTCCTTCCATATTCCAGGTACCGCTTCTCCCCGGTCAGTTCATATGCTATGGCCAGGGACTCCAGAAGCAGCACGTTGTTCCCATTGCGGGCCAGGCTGGGGAGCTCTTTATAATAGAACATTCCTGTGTCAGTCATGCCGTTTTCCACCAGATCATTTACGGCTCTCAGTATCATCTCCCGCACATCCCGGCCGCCGAATACCCTGTAATAACGCATCAGGCTTCCCACGGCCACCGAGATCATGAAGCCCACCCGAATCACCGTATTGTCCGTGTAAGGGGCCAGCCAGCCGCCGTATTCTTCCGTCCACTCTTTAAAATGTCCTACAATCCAGCGACACTTTTCCACCCACTTGTCCTCCCATGTTTCCTGATACAGCGCCGTCAGAGTGCGCAGCGCCCACCCGGTCTCACGGGCATTGCTCTCCCCGCTTTTCTGATACATGGGCGTCTCCAGCAGCCGCAGAATATTCTCCCCTATTCCCAGCGCCGTCTCCAGAGCCCTTCTGTTCCCTGTAAAATGCCAGCATTGAATCAGTCCTTCCACCCATTCATGGCTGCAGACCATCACACCGTTCCTGCAATGTCCCGCGGTGTGCTCCCACTGTCCGCCAATGCGAAGCGGGTCATGGCTGTAATGGCACACATCCACATCCATCCAGTGGCTTGCGGCCACGTTGGCATATTCCAGGAAGCGTCTGATACCCGTTCTGGCATACATCAGATACATGGCATAGGGATAGTCATACTCGTTATTGGTCCACACAAGTCTGCCCTGTCCCCGGCCCTGGGCTGTATACCCGGGATCCGGCGCGTCTCCCCAGTTCATCATGCCGTAGCAGCGTGCATGACCGTCCGCCATATCCACCAGGGCAATCTCCACGTCGTCATTTCTTTTCTCCCGCTCCAGGAACACATCAGGCAGCACACCGGCCTCCCGGAATATCTCCGGTGCAATCCGGGGCTTATCCGGCATCTGATAGATCAGGCTGCGGTTGTCAATCTCCGCAAGGGGCTCCTCCGGGCCATGAAAATGCAGCTGGAAACGCTGTTCTCTGGACATGCCGGATGCCATTACCACCTGCTCCGCTCCCTCCGGCACCAGCATCACACTGATGCCTCTTTCCTCTGCCGTCACCGCCTTCGGGAAATTCTGCTGGGCCTGGAAAATTGTGGCACAGACACCTCCTTTTTCGTCTGTCACATCTGCGAAAAATGTGCCATAGAACACTTCTCCGAAATGTTCGTTTGCCTCGTCGATCAGAAGCTGTGCGTCTGCAGACGTACTGACTTTTGCACCGTTTCTGCCTATGGTAAATGCCGTTTTATAGTTGGACCGGCCCACGCAGGTCCTCACATTCTCCGGCGGGATTCGGCTCTCTATATCGGGAAGTTCTTTTACTCCCAGGGTGTGGAAGATGTCCACCGTTGCGCAAGCGGCCATTTTCTCCTGCGCTGTATCTGCACCTTCTGCAAGCTCCCATGAAAATGAAGCCGCCCCTTCACGCTTGATCCCGAATATAAAAGAAGCGATATGCTGCTCTCTGTCCGTGGTATTGATCAGGCGGAGGGAAATGTCTGCCCAGGGCTTTCCCGCATAGATGGTAATCCCGCATTCAAAGCGCAGAACATTCTCCCTGTTCTCCGTAATACTTCTTCCTGCCGCCACACTATCTTCTTCGCCTGCTTCTCTGTCCGCCGCCGGAACATCTTCTCCGGCCGCTTCTCTGTCCGCCGCCGGAACATCTTCTCCGGCCGCTTCTCTGTCCGCCGCCGGAACGTCTTCTCCGGCCGCTGCCCTGGCCTCCTTAATCGTCGGAACAAATTCTCCTTCCCCGCGGAAAATCACGCAGACCGGTCCTTCCTCCTCTATCTGCCACCGGCCGAAGACAGCCCTGTACTCTCCCTCCTCCGTCCGAAGCAGCGGTCCTGTAAACTGCTCCGCACCATATCTGCACCCGCCGGCCTGCAGACTCTCAAACAGACTATGGGTATGATTTTGTAATGTGAAATGGAAAGCGCCGCAGTCTGCTTCATATCCCTGTCTGGTCTGTGTGATCCGGATTCCCTGGAAATCACCCGCCTCACTTCCGGGCGCTTCCTGCCTGTTTTTGCCGTGCAATACACTGTCAGAATCCTCTCCCATCAGCACATACTCCAGCTCTTTTCCCGCATTTCCCGGCAAATCCGCCTGAAAGCGGGTGAACAGAAATCGGACTGACCCGTCCTTATGATGGGAAGTAATTTTCGTCTGGGAGGGCAGGACTCTTCCTCCGTCCACGACCTGCACCCCTCCTGCATCCCACAGCTGTCCCGCCTTCACCGGAACGGCTATGGAACAGGGTTCCATGCTTCTGTCATAACGATACAGCTTGTCAAATTGAATCTTCATTTTCCTTCCTCCCCGACATTCCGCCGATAAAATCGATTCCCCAAAATTATATTACTAAACTTATACTACTCCTGCTATCAGATTCTGCTGTCATTCCGGGAATTTTAAATTGTCACTCTGCAAGCAGTCTCTGCCACCTCTCATTTCCCTGCAGCCACCCACATGCCTCATCATCCCGGAAACTGTTCAGCAGCTTCTCTTTCAGATCATCATAAAATTCCGCTCCCGGCTTTCGGAAGTCCATATGTTCATAGAGGCGGGATTCCATATAAGCGCAAATTGTGGGAATGCTTGTCAGGAGGCGCTCCGCAATATCCGCCGCGGCGTCTGCATCCCCACTGCTCATTGCCGGTTCCAGCTCCCACATCAGCTCGTAATATTTTCCCATTTCCAGTAGTGCCGGCAGCTGCCTCTGTATTCCGGCAAGCATCCTCACTTTTTCCGTATCTTCCTCTTCCACCGCCAGCTGACAGATGCCGTTTATCACGACACTCAGCCTCTGATACCCGGAAAATAAAAGCTCCTCATAGGCCTTGTAAGCATCCTCCCTCCGACCTGTTCTGGCACAGATCTGAGCCTGCTTTCTCTTCTTCTCCGGGTCACGGTCCGGAAAATGAGCCAGATATTCTTCCGCCTTGTGATACTGTTCCTCTCTCACATAGAAACTGTACAGCGAATCCGCGGCCCGATATCTGGTTTCCTCCTCTTTACTGTCCAGTGCCCGGACATAACAGCGGATGATCTCTTCGGTGTATTTCTCCGCATCCGGCACCTTGTTCACCAGCCGTCCCGCATCCAGCACCACCGCCATATTCAGGAGCAGTTTCTCACAGTTGGGGAACTGTTCCCACTTCTTTTTCGCCCACTGAAAAGCTTCTTCATAAGTTTTCTGTTTCAACCTGTCATTCAGTTCGTAAATCAGACTATTGATTTCGTCTTCCGTCAGTTCCTCCCGAAAGGACAGCAATATATCCGGCGTAATGTCAAGCAGTCTGGCAATAGGCGCCAGCAGCATGACATCCGGCAGAGAATTGCCGTTTTCCCATTTGTTCACAGCAGGCGCCGTCACCCCCAGCGCCCGGGCCATCTCCTCCTGGGTCAGATTCTTTTCCTTCCTGTATTTTCGTATCACTTCACCTGTCTGCATATAACTGCCTCCTGTTCTTCTTCCGCTCCTTCGCTTCGGCGTCCCCGGCTGCGCTTTCGACGGGTCTTCCCTCTCCTTCCAAGGGTCCGCCTTCCTTTCCGATTTCCCTTTGGGGTCCCCGGCCACACCTCTGCCAGCCCCCGTTCCCTCCGGTTTTCCGTGATCACTTTTCTGGAAAGCTGGGATTCCAATTTTCACGCATCGGCCTTTGCTGTCTTCATTATAGCGAACAGAACAGGATCTCACAATTGAGCAGTTGTTAAATCACGGGAAATAAAATTAACCGCCAGTTATGCCCCGCAACAGTTCCACTCACTGTGGGACTGACAGAGCATATTCCCGGTTCTCACAAATTCTCAGAAAAACTTCATGCTTTCCTTATCACCCAGTAATCATAATAGGCCCTCTGCTGCACATGGCCGATGAGAGGTTCCTCGGATTTCTCAAATCCTGCCTTTTTCAACGCCTCTATCCGCTCGACGGCATACACCGGCGCCTTGGTGGCAATGTCCATACAGCCGAACCAGTCATAGAAAGGCTCCGTAACCAGGGACACAATCTCATACAGCATGTCCGCTTTCTCATAATCGCTTCTCACATCCACACGCAGAAGCCCAAAGCCGCCAAAATAATCATCCGCCTC
>JAAWLQ010000236.1 GCA_022797995.1 Lachnospiraceae bacterium | reverse complement strand
GAGAAATCCTTCAGCGTCCGGCAGAGCTCATCCATCTTCTCATTACTGATCTTCCCCATTGCAAAAGTATCCGATCCCAAATCCAGCCGCTTGCTCACGCAGTCGATCTCACGCATGCTGTTTTTCCCGGAAAATTCGAAAATTTTAATGGTCAGCTCATAGCTGCCTACATCAATCGCCGCAAATGTTCTGACGGTCACCTCTCATCACCTCCTATTTTAGTTCCGTACCTGTCCGCTCGGTACCCAGATATCGGCAGAGGATTTCCGGCCGCTTGATACATGCGTCCACAAATCCTCTGGGGCACCGATCGGACAGGTACTGATTTTAGTTCCCCAGTGTCCCGCAGATGTAATCGATAAACTGCTGGGCTGTGCGGCCCGAGAGGCCTCCGTGGGACAGCTCCCATTTGTTGGCCTCCAGCAGCAGCTCTTCTTCCGGCATTGTCACGCCGTTTCTCTCCGCCAGGGCCTTTACAATGCCCTGGAACTGTCTCTTGTCCGGCGTGCCGAAATAGATTGTGACGCCGAAGCGATATGCCAGAGAAAGCTTCTCCTGCACCGTATCGCTGGTGTGCATGTCCTGCCGCACTTCCGGGAAATGACCGTCCTCCGTCTTGTCCCCGTAATTCTCCCGGATCAGATGGCGTCTGTTGGAAGTGGCATAAATCAGGATATTTTCAGGCTTCTTCTCCAGTCCGCCCTCAATGACAGCCTTCAGATACTTATATTCAATCTCAAAATCTTCAAAACTCAGATCATCCATGAAAATGATGAACTTGTAATTGCGTCCCTTAATCTGGTTGATGACCTCGTGCAGCTCCTGAAACTGGTGCTTGTATACCTCGATAATCCTGAGGCCTCTGTCATAATACTCGTTTGCGATGGCCTTGATACAGGAGGATTTCCCTGTGCCGGCATCGCCGAACAGCAGACAGTTATTGGCCTTCCTCCCCGCGACGAAGGCCTCCGTATTGTCAGTCAGCTTTTTCTTCTGAATCTCATATCCCACCAGATCATCCAGCCGCACATGCAGAATGCGTGGAATAGGCTCCACCGTCACTCCTCTCTCCGTCCTCTGTCCGATGCGGAAGCATTTGTAAAGGCCGAACTTTCCGACGCCGTATTTTCGATAGAACTCCGTCAGAATTTCTTTCATTTCTTCCGCGGTGCTGCTCTTCCCCAACTCCGTGGCCAGTCCGCAGATACGCTCACATATCCGGGAATTATAGACCCCCGTATCCGCGCTGCTTCCCTCATAATGCTCCACAAGGGAGAACTCTTTCACCTGCAGCTTCTCACATAAAGGGCCGAAATCATAGTCGAAAAATTCTTTGAAAATCTCCATGTCATGGAGCACGGCCCTGTTGATGGTTCCTTCCACTTCTCCGCGCATCTCACAGCTCCGACTGTAACCGTTCTCATTTGTCACCAGCAGATGCGTCAGGTAGCAATGCCACAGATTACCATGAAACCCATATGCTCCCGCCTGGGCAATGAGGTCGTGCATGCACTGATAAAAGTCTCTCGACAGATTTCGGATGGAATTCGGTCCCGTCACCATCGGCTTATCCAGAATGCCATCCTCGTATTTCGACATCAGACTTTCCATCCGAAACCACAGCCAGTCCCTGCCATTGGGGAAATTGCTGTCCTGGAAATCCCTGTATACCATCAATTCCTGTTTTCTCATATTCTGCCTTTCTTCCTGCTGTCTGTATCGTCCGGCCTTTTCCGCCACGGCGATAACTCTCCAACGGCGGTTTCCGGCCCCTTTTCCAAATCAGCTTCCGGTGCTTTCCCCGGGCTCCTCTACTCAGTAATTCCCCAGAATCTTCATATTCCGCGCCTCGTCCCGCAGTCCCCGCAAAGCATTTTTCACGGCGCTGTCCGCCAGATTTCCTTCGAAATCAATGAAAAAGCGATACTCCCAGTTCCTGTCTTCAATAGGGCGGCTCTCAATCTTCGTCATATTCAGATTATTGTAGATAAAATGAGACAACATATGGTACAGAGAACCGCTCTCATGGGGCACCTCAAAGCAGATGCTGACTTTCTTCGCATCCTTTCGGAATATTTTCTGATTGGTGACAATGATAAACCTGGTGGAATTGGTTCCGGAATGATTCACTTTTCTCTGCAGCACCTCCAGACCGTAAATTCCCGCGGCATATTCGCTGGCTATGGCAGCCTGGCTCCTGTCCCCCTCTTCCGCCACTTTCCGGGCCGCAAAGGCATTATTCTGCATACTGATCTGCTGCCAGTCATGCATTTCCAGATACCTTGCGCTCTGCATCAGAGACTGGGGGTGGGAATAAACCGTTCGAATGTCCTCCAGCGAGGCTCCCGGCACCCCCAGAAGGCAATGCTCTATCCGGATAATCTGCTCCCCCACAATGTAATTCTCATATTCCTGCAGCAGGTCATAGATCTCGTTCACAATGCCCGCCGTAGAATTCTCTATGGGAAGCACCGCGAAATCTGCGCTTCCCTCGTCTATGGCGTTCATGGCATCCCGAAACGTATCCACATGAAAGCTGTTCACCGCGTCCCCGAAATATTCCACCATGGCCGCCTGAGAATAAGCGCCTTCCGCTCCCTGAAACACCACTCTGGCCTTTCCCGTCTCCAGTTCATCCACACCGATAAAGGGAAGCTTCCCCAGACTGCCGCTCTCCAACAGAAGCTGGTACTGAAGCTTTCTGCTTATGGACATAATCTGCTCAAAAAGCTCCTCCACCCCACAGCGATTGAACTCATTGTGGGTCAGCGCTCTGACTTTCGCCAGCTTCTCCATTTCCCGCTGCCTGTCAAAAACCTTCTTTCCCGTGGAAATCTTGTACTCCGCCACCTGCCTGCACACGTTCATGCGCTGTTCATACAATTCCACAATCTGTCTGTCAATAGTATCAATCTGTTCCCGCAATTCCAGTAAATCCATCCCGCCCGGCTCCTTTGTTCCTTCTGTCTCTCGGATTATTCATAACAGCTCATCGCTCTCTCTGAACTGTCATACTTTCTTTTTTCTATATTATACCAAATCAAGCTTGATAGCAAGTCAAAAGGGGTGTAAAATAAACATTATAGTTGACATTCAGTTGCTGTGAATGAAATGAACAGTAACGATATTCAAGTGGAGGTTTCTATGAATAAAGCAGCAAAAATTACAATATCTGTGATAGCAGGTCTTCTACTGGTGGCTGTCATAGTTCTGCTCACGATCTCTCAGCGCGTTGCGATGAATCCGGCGGGTACGGTAGGCAATACGGCTGGGAATCTGAACAATGACGGATTGTTCTGTGAATATGACGGCACCGTATATTTTTACAATACTTTCCCCGACGGCGGCCTCTTCGCCATGAATCCCGACGAAAGCGATATCCGCAGGATCAATGGTCTGGAAGTGCGCAACATTCTGGCGGGCGGAAAATATCTTTACTATTTTCATACCGGCAGTTCGGCTATAGCCACCGATTTCGGCAACGCTCTGGGGATCAAGTCCTTTCAGCGCAGCAGGCTGGACGGAAGCAATACCGAATCCCTGACCAATGACATTGTGGTCACAGGCCAGCTGGTGAATAATTATCTGTATCTGCTGACTTCCACCAATGCCGGTCCCTCCTTCTATAAATTAAAAATTGATAATACCGATCAGGTGATCCTTGCGGACTATCTCATCAATCCTGCCTGTGCGGAAAACGGCACTATTTACTACAACGGTACCCGGGGCGATCATTATCTCTACAGTCTGGACACAGCCACCGATGTCTCCCATGAAATCTGGAGAGGCAACATCTGGTATCCGATTTTGGAAGGGGATTATATCTATTACATGGATGTGGCCAATGATTACAGAATATGCCGGTATTCCCGGTCACAGGATGTGATCGAAGTGCTGACTCAGGACAGAGCTGACTGTTTCAACGTGGGCGGCGGCTACATTTATTATCAGAAAAACGGCGCCGACGCGAAGCTTATGTGCATGCGCACCGACGGCACCGACGCGAAGCCAATCGCCGATGGCAATTATACCAAAATCAACATGACCTCTCAGTATGTCTATTTTCAGGAGTTTGGAGATGATTCCACCCTGTATCACTCTCCCCTGGGAAGCGGCAGTTATGAGGTCTTTCACGGAGCAAGCGAAGCCGCCCGGTAATCCCGGCGGCTTCTTTTATCTCCCACAACAGTTCAGGCGGGCCGCCGAATTGTTGTCGTCTCTCTTCTGCTCCCCTTTCAAAGTATCCGGGTTCAGCCTGAAAATGGACAGGCTCTTCATTCTTCAATATGATCCAGGCCCTGGCTCAGGATGGTTACAATATGAGAATCCGCCAGGGAATAGAATATGGTCTTGCCCTCCCGGCGGTTCTTCACAAGGTCCATCTGCTTCAATACCCGCAGCTGGTGAGAAATGGCCGACTGAGACATATTAAGCACAGCCGCAATGTCGTACACACACATCTCGGACGTGAGAAGCACATACAGAATTTTCAGCCGGGTTCCGTCCCCGAACACTTTGAAGAATTCCGCCAGGTCCTGCAGCTCTTCTTCGGGAGGCATATTTTCGTCTATCTGTTTCAAGGTCCTGTCATTCACATGAATGTATACGTTTTCTTCCATGTCTGCTTCGTCCTCCGCTATCTCTTATCGGAATGATCCCTTCCTGTTACTGTATCTGAGTATACCATTCCCGAAAAGCCGTGTCAAACCAAATCCCTTCTCCAATACGTCCGGACGGCAAGTCCCAGTGCCAGAACTGTCGCTGCCGTCCCCACAGCCCAGGTGCCTGTGGATGGTTTTATTCCTGAGAAAATATCCGCCCCGTTGCTGTAGGAGAAAGGGTTCAACACTTTCAGCTTCTCCAGCGCCGGAACCACCCTGCAGAACAAATCCAGCAGATAGAGAAGCACGGCAATACCAATGGAAAGTCCCAGCGGTTTCCTGCTTTTCAGGGCGGACAGCAGAAAACAGATCGTACCGATTTCCAGACACATCAGGAACACTGCCCCGTGGTATCCGGCAAAATGTCCCATATCCGGCATACTTCCCATCCAGGCAAATCCAACCAGACTGAAAGCCACGCAGATTCCATGGAAGACCGCCAGCAGCACAACCATTGCGGCATACTTTTCTCCAATAATTCTCCCCCGGCTCAGAGGAAGCGCATTCAGGAATTCGCAGGTATGTCCCTCCTCCTCCTTCGCCACAATGCCCGCTCCCAGCATGGCCGCAAACATGGCGCCTCCCAGGGAAATCAGGATGCTGATCTCCACGGCATAATAGCCCTCCAGCGTGCCGATTCCTATCTTATCCATTCCCAGTGCTTCTGAAAACACTCCCATATCGGCAAAAGCCTCCGACATCTCCCCCATGGATTCCTCCACACTGTCATACAGGCACAGACACCCCAGACTTAAGCCTCCCACACAGAATGCCCAGATCAACAGCATTTTTAAATTCATTTTACATTCCTGCCGGAACAAATGCATATGCTCACCTCCTTCTCAGTCATAAAAATGCAGAAATACTTCCTCCAGAGAGGGTTCCGCAATCAGTAAATCCCTGATCTCCAACCCTTCCAGCGCTTTCAGAAGCCGCGCCATCTCCCCACGGTAAGAAAAAGTAATCTCCAACCCTCGTCCCGCAAGTTCCGCTATCCCTTCCAGGCCGGCCAGTCGCTCCCTAAGGCTCTCCCGGGCTTCTTTTGGCACAACCGCCTTTACTCTGCGCAGATTGGTCTTCGTCAGATTCTCCACGGATTCCACCTTTACCAGCTCCCCGTCCCGGATGATTCCCGCATGCCTGCAGTATTGCTTTACCTCCTGCAGTACATGAGAGGACAGAAAGCAGGTGGCTCCCTCTTTATTCCGCTCCGTCAGCAGTTCAAAAAAGGCTTCCTGCATCAACGGGTCCAGCCCGGAAGTCGGCTCGTCCATTATGATTAAATCCGGCTTATGTTGCAGGGCACAGACAATCCCCACCTTTTTCCGGTTTCCCAGAGACAGCTGTCCGATTTTCTTCTTCCCATCCACTTCTAGCCTGCCGCAAAGTCGCTTTGCCTCTTCTCCACAGTCCAGCCCCCGCACCCTGGCCGCGTATCGAATCACTTCCTCCACACCCATTGCAGGATAGAAAAAGGCCTCCGAAGGCATATAGCCCACTCTCCTCAGAATCTCTGTCTGCTCCTTCCCCACTCTCTTCCCCAGCACATAAGCCTCGCCGGAGGTGGGATGTATCATACCCAGCAGACAGCGGATGGAAGTGGATTTCCCGGCGCCGTTAGGCCCCAGATAGCCGAAAATGTCCCCCGCCTCCACCGTCAGATTCACATCCCTGATGCCTCTGTTTTTCCCGTAATTTTTCGTCAGATTT
>JAAWLQ010000235.1 GCA_022797995.1 Lachnospiraceae bacterium | reverse complement strand
CGGTCATAATCCCTCTGCAATATCTCCTTAACGTCCGTTTCTGCCACTCCGGCTATTTCCTGCTCCTTGACAATCAGCTTTCTTTTCCATGCCCGAAGGCTCCGCTCCATAGCACGCTGTTTCTGTTGGAGTTCATACCGCTTTTTGTTTTCCTCGCTGTCTATTTTCAGATTACCGTTTTCATCCACATAGGGATTGCGTAGGCGTGGGTCCCAGGGCTTGTGAGAGTGCCGGCAGTTATAACCATGCAAGCCAAGGGGATTTTTAACGGTCCCTTGCCCGGTGTTCGGGTCCACGTCATATCCGGTCCGTTCCAGTAAATTCGAGTATTCCGGTGTGGTCCCTCGGATTTTATAGACTCTCCCTTGCCATGCTGAATGGTCCGCAAGTGCTGGCTGTCCTTTCTGCGCCACTCTCGCCCCCAAATGTGCCGATACAAGAACATATTCAGCACCAGCTTCTACTATGTACTGGTTCGTGACCTGTGCCGCTGTCTGGTTCATACTCGTTACCACACAGCACCGAACCGCCGCTTCCAGTGTCCGGCGTGTGCCGCTCGGATAGTCCACATATATCCCACGTCCGGCATATCTATCAAGAATATCACACACCGCCGCTGAATAGCTTTGTACACCTGCCGATACCCTTAAATCAGCTTCATCAAGCATATTGATAAGGTCATTTCCTGCCTGTTTCATGGTTGTCCGTGTGAGGTTTTCCAATTCTCCCAGACTTTTTTTATACTCTGCATCCATTATCCGTATTACTGCCGGATTTTTTAACGGATTTCTTGGAAGATAACCCAACAGTCTTTTCAAGATTGTGTTATCATCTTTCCATGATGCTATTACGGCATCCTGCAACAGTGCTCTCAGCTCTTTTTTTGCAAGCCCGGTCATTTTCCGCAATTTTATTTCTATTTTTGTCTGGCTTTCTCCCATCTGCTTTAATTTCCAGATAAGTCGGTCGGCGGTTGCGGTCATTTCCCCGGCGGAGAGTAGGCGGCGGGTGATGTCTTTGAGGATAAAGTTTTCAAGTTGGCGGTACAACTCTAACAATCTATCCTCTTTATGGTCGAAGTATTCCGGCGGAAGCATCAGCAACAACTCCTTGCAAGCCATCTTTTGATTTTAAAAGTAAAATTCCACCAAAATCGCATATCCGTACCTGTGCATTTGCTGAATACTTTTACAATGCGGTATCGTCGTGAGGTCGGATAGTGAAATACTTCGTATATCTGCTCAAGCACCAGCTTTACACCGTCCGCCACTTCAAGAAACTTTTCAATAAAGACATTCCACGCTTTTTCTATTTTATTAGCCATTTCATTAAGAATTTTCCAAGCATCATCAATAGTTTTTCCCATATTACGAATCCTGCGCTTAAACTCAATGACTGTCATTCCCTTTGCTTCAATCTCTTTTTTCTGTTCCTCTGTAAATGCTAATACCATCCCCCTACTCCTTTCCTGCTGTCCTCTTGACTAAATCTATCCATTCACGGATTCAAGCTGTGGGAGATAATACTTTTCTTCTCCTGCTTTCCTTGCCGCAATCGCTTCTTCCTTTTTCGGATAAGAACCAAGAGTAATCAATTTTCCAGAAACTTTTACCCACGCTTTCCATACCCTTCTTCTTTTGTCAAAATATACCCCTTTGTAACCCGTGGTATTATTTGACTGCAAACCTCTATTTATTGCATTTACGCTTGCAGTCGCAATTCTCAAATTACACTTTCTATTATCAATTTTGTTTCTGTTAATATGGTCAATGATAACTTCTGCTGTCGTTCCTGTCACCAGCTTATGGAACCGTAATGTTCCAGTTTTCATTGTTTCGCATACAGCATAGCCGGTATCACTCATATACCAGTAATGCCCCTTAAACCGTTCCCAGTCCTCTATATCACAAAGCATATAGTTTTCATCATTCAGCTTTACTTTTACATATCCATCAACAATTTTGTATTCGTTGAATTTCCTTTGTTTTTTAATTCTTTCAGCATTAAAACAGCCACAACTTTTGATTTTTCCGCTTCTTGCGCCCCACCCATCAATAACAACAGTTTTGCCGCAATCACAACGAAATTTCCAAAATGTGTGACCATTTTCTATTCGGTCAAGTCCAATAGCCGTCAATCTGCCATACTTTTGACCAGTCATATCAATTCTTCTCATATCGCACCGCCTTTCATGCGCCTATAATAATAGTGTGGCAGGAAGATAGGCGTTTCTTCTGTTCGGGAGCTACCCTAGCCACACTTATATTATACTTTATACGGACACATGATTTGTACCAAGTTAATCTTTCCCGGCTGCTTCCCTTACTAATCGTAGCCATTCCGCGCCGTGTCTCTGCTTAGCAACCTCAAACCATTCTTTTCCGGTTCCAGGTGTGTGATACTGTATCTCTCTACCAGTTGGGTGTTTTTTCGGCGGCGAATACCATCCAGTAATATTCCCCTCGCTATCTATTATCGGTATGTTGGGGCCGTAGACCTCGCCGACATAGAGCATATGAGCATAGCTTGTATTATATTCTATAGTTCCTCCGTAAAGTCCGTCCGGATAGTTCACGCTGTTCCGTAACGCCCCCTGTTGGAACGGTATCAGAGGGTCGCAGTCGGCTACTACCTGCATGTTTAACAGCTTTTGCGCTTCTTTCAGATTGCGCCGCAACCTTGCATCACTTATATCAATATCAACATTCCCTATGTGCTGTCTGATTCTCATAAAATCACACTCCTAAATTCAAAAGTTTAACCAAATCATAAAAATTCATAGGGTCTAGTCCGGTTTCTTTTTTGACTTTCTGCAAGTGATAAATTATCGTATTTCTGTGATAACACATAAGATTTGCTGTGGCTTGGACGTTCATATTGCAATCTGCAAATGTTTTAACGATTTTTGATTGCTGTTCTGTCATTCCCTACTCCTCCCCGAACAATCCATCTTTCGGCTCATTCTCGCTCTTGGCTTCTGCCGCTACTGCTTTAGCTTCTTCCTCGCTCATTCCCTCAAACTTGACATAATACATCCACAGAGGGTATTTACCCAGCGTCACATACTGCCAATGCCTCGCCCTGTCCTCTTCCCAGTTGTATGTTATATCGCCAAAATCATAATTGACCTCATACACGCCAACCGGCACAAGGCTGTATATATCTGCATACTTATCCAGCGCATAAATAAGCCCGTCCGTAGCCGTCTGGAAGCTGTCTCTAATCTGCTTTATGTACTGTATCGTTTCCCGATCATCTGCCTCTACCTGTGTGGCGGTAACATGCCCTGTCCTGCCGTTCAGCACAAACTGTCCGGTACTGTACCCGCATTTCACGCCGACAAGGTTTAAAAAGTGGTCTATTCCGCTCAATCTGTCCGCTGTCTGCAATGCCGGGTTTACTTCGTGGTATTCATCACCCTCGGACGTGCCGGGCAATATGTGTAAGTATCTTGGCAATGGCTTTCCAGCTTTGTCAATCACTCCATTTGCTGTATATCTGCTTCTTACGGGTTTTCCCGGTTCATCAATTAGCATATCCCCAGCAAATACCTTTTTCTGACTATCGAATATTTCATCTTCAAGACGTGTCCACGCAATATCAAGGCTCTTTAATTCCTTTTGAGCGTTAGAGAAGATAGAAACGCCTAGTGGACTACTCATGTCAATATTGTTTGACAACGGCATTTTAAAGATAGAGAAAAGCGGCTGTTCAATATTCTCATAAGCAACATCTTCCTGCAGGTTCGCCCATACCGTTTCTTTTATGCTGCACTCCTGCCCTATGCCATTTGTCCCGGTTGTTCTGTATGTCTTATTAGTTATTCGGAAAATCCGAACATCTTCGGAAACGTCCTCAAACCGCTGCCATTCCAACCGAGTATAATACCACTTATCCCCCGGCTCATGGTAATGGTCGAAGAATATACCGCCGTCCACCTTCCCATCCGTGGCGTGCGTTGGGCAGAAATCCCAAGGCATGACGTAATCTATGCCCTCGCCATTCGGCTTTAAGATGATATACCCAAATGCACAGGCTTTCTCACATTCCTCATTCTTCATACGGGCAATATAGGATTCCATAAAGCCATTTATCCAGTCTGCCTGGGCAGAACCCTCTACCGTGATTCCAAGTGCAAGTGTGGTAAGCCTTGCGGTTTCATTGCATAGCTTCTTTGCAAAATTGAAGGACTCTATATCAACATTCCCTCTATCATCCGGCAGTGTCCAGTCCGGCTTGCCCTGATAGATATTCACCCACTCATTAAGAGCTGCTTTCATCACGTCGCTTTCGATTGTCTCAACTCCGAATTTGTCCTGCGCTTCTTTCTGCCACAAACTGTCCCACCACCTTTTTATTGTTTGAATGATTCCCATTATGCGCTATTTCCTCTCCTGTTATAGAATTGCTCAAACGCATACCTTAAAGCGTCTATTGCGTGATTATTTGCGTCAGGATAGCCGGAAATAACTTCTCCGTCCTTATCCCTTTCATACTCATATTCTTTTAACTCTTTTCCGGCGTTCGGCGTTCTCTTCATATCAATCACAATATGCCTGCTCTGCAACCACTTCATACCGTATTCGACTGAACCGGGACCTTTTATCGCTCCCCTTGCAGGCAATCCCATGTCTCTATAATCATTTACAGATTTAGGCTCTGCGCTATCACAAGTTATTGTATAATCATTATAGCCTTTGTCAAGTATCCACTGCCCAGTCTGCGTATTGCTCCACTTATTCACATACAATTCATCAATGAGATATATCTTTTCTCTCGTTGAATCGTAATATGTTCGCAAAAATGCGTACTGGTCGGGAAACCACCCAAAATCACACCCTTGCAGGATTCTATCCATCTTCTGAATTTCTTCGTCTGTAATCGTCCGAAATTCAAGATATTCAAACACCATGCCGCCATTACCGTTCGCCACGCCGCCGTACTCATGCTCATAGGCTTCTGGATTGATTTCTTTCAAATGCTCCGCTTGGTCTATGAACGGCTGTCCTAACCACTCTTTAGGCACGTCTTTGTATGTGGAGCTATGGACAAGGGTATTATCTCCCACCTCTGTCACATACTCATTCGCCCAGTTGTTGGCGGTCTTTGGTGGGTTGAAACTCTTGAATATCCACGCCAACTCGCCGCCACGGATAGCAGACTGTTCTATTTTACGCACTTCGGAATCTCCGGCAAACTGATCTAATTCCTCGTACCACAGAATACCGATATAGCCAAACTCCGGGTTGATAGATTTAATCTTGTCCGGGTCGTCTGCACCTCTGAAATATATCTTCTGCCCCGTGGCTTTCAGCGTGATTTCATATGGTGATTTTGTGGAGGTAAATTCTTCGTCAAATTCCTGCTTTCCTATTGCCCACTTAATCTTGTTATAGACGGAATCTTTGATAGTGTTCGCCACCTTACGGCAGACAAGAGCGTGTATGTCGTGATGGTTCTTTAGAAGCTCCACAATCACCATACCGACAGTAGAAGACTTCGTGGAGCCACGCCCACCCTTGAATATGTATTCCAGATACGCCCTATTCCTTATTGAACGGATAGCGGCGTGGAAAGCGTCCGGGATATTATCTAAGTCCATGTGATAGGTCTTGTTCCGTAACGCTTCTTCTGCCGCTCTCTGCTTTTCTTCCTGCTCTTCCTTTATGCGAAGTGCTTTTTCAAGGGAATCTGTCGCCTTGAGCCTTGCAAAATCATCTGATAATTTATTCCTTGCTATTGATGTCCTAATTTCTTGGACTTCCTGCAATGTGGCTATCTTTTCAGAATCATATTCCTTTTGGCGTTCTGCTATGTACCCCAAAATAACAGGTTTTAACAGGTTTTCAGCTCCCATTTGCTGTGCGCTTCTTTTGGAATATCCTGCACTAACCGCCGCCGCAGTAGCATTTCCGCCATTCTCTATGTAGTTGTCCGCAAATGCTTTCTGCTTTGGAGTTAGCTTATCCATTCAACCACCGCCCATACAATCGCTGATTTCATTCAATGCCTCCGGATTTTACGATTTCGATAGACTTTCCAAATGCCATTCTTGCAGATATTCCTATTTGCGTATCTGAAGTATTTAATATTTTTTCTTCCAACTGCTCCACAACCTTATCCACGTCATAGGCGATAGGCTGACAGTCTATCAACTCACACATCTTGTTAGCCTTATCTGCCGGATAATTATTGACAATAGACATTCCAGCAATCTGCTTTTTAAATTCATCTGCATCAATCAGTCTCATTCTCCCTTACCCCTCTCCAATTCTTTCAACGCAGCTTTGGCTTCTTCTCTGGTAAGGAAAACTGTTTTTCCGATATTCTCTAAATCTTCCAACCTGATTTTATGTTCCTCAATTTCCCATGC
>JAAWLQ010000234.1 GCA_022797995.1 Lachnospiraceae bacterium | reverse complement strand
TACGGGAGCAGGCCTCGCAGAGTGCGGCGGCCATTCCCACAACGGCGGGAATATTCTCAGTGCCTGCCCGTCTGCCCTGCTCCTGGGCGCCGCCTTCAATCAGAGTTGTCAGCGGAATCCCTTTCCTGGCATAAAGAATGCCGATTCCCTTCGGACCGTGAAATTTATGGGCCGAAAGGGAAAGCATGTCAATATTCTGTTCATTCACATTGATGTGCAGATGCCCTGCCGCCTGCACCGCATCCGTATGGAAAAGGATATTTCCGGTACGGCATATCTCACCGATTTCCGCTATCGGCTGAATGGTTCCGATTTCATTGTTGGCATACATTATGGTGACAAGGCAGGTGTCGTCACGAAGTGCGGCTTTTACTTGTTCCGGGGTAATGATACCGTTCTCATGAACGTCCAGAAGCGTGATTTCGAAGCCTTCTTTTTCCAGCTTTTTCAGGGTATGCAGAACGGCATGGTGCTCAAAGGCCGTGGAAATAATGTGCTTTTTCCCCGTTCGTTCTCCCATTCGCGCTGCGGACAGTATTGCCTGATTGTCCGATTCGCTTCCGCCGGAGGTAAAGGTGATTTCCTCGGGTGAAGCGCCGATGCAGGCGGAAATCTGCCGCCTTGCCTCCGCCAGCGCTTCGGCCGCCGCCTGCCCGGCGGAATGCAGGCTGGAAGGGTTCCCATAGACGGTGTCCATATAGGGAACCATGGCGTCTATCGCTGTTTTGCTCATTTTCGTTGTGGCCGCATTATCCAGATAAATTCTCATTGTTTTGCTTATCTTCCTTCTGGTGAAATTCTCCTGTTCCACGCACAGATTATTCCGCAAAAAGCGGTGTGGATAAATATCTGTCGCCGGTATCCGGCAGGAGTACCACAATGGTCTTCCCCTCATTCTCAGGGCGCCTGGCAAGCTCTATGGCGGCAAAAGCGGCTGCCCCGGAGGAAATGCCCACCAGAACACCCTCGTTTCTGCCAATGAGTCTTCCTGCTGCAAAGGCGTCTTCATCTGAGACAGGAATGACTTCATCATAAATATCCGTGTTCAGGACATCAGGGACAAAGCCTGCGCCAATCCCCTGAATCTTGTGAGGACCTGCCTGACCGGACGAAAGCACAGGAGAGGAGGCGGGCTCCACGGCCACGACTCTGACCGCAGGATTCCTGGATTTCAGGTACTCGCCCACGCCGGTCACAGTGCCGCCGGTTCCAACGCCTGCCACGAAGATATCTACTTTGCCGTCGGTATCTTCATAGATTTCGGGCCCCGTACTTTCTCTGTGAGCCTTCGGATTGGCGGGATTGACGAACTGTCCGGGAATGAAGCTGCCTGGGGTGACAGCGGCAAGCTCCTCCGCTTTCTGAATGGCGCCGCTCATCCCTTTGGCGCCTTCGGTAAGCACCAGCTCGGCGCCGTAAGCTTTCATCAGCTGACGCCGCTCTACACTCATGGTTTCGGGCATCACGATGATGATTCTGTAACCTCTGGCCGCGGCAACGGCAGCCAGACCGATGCCGGTGTTGCTGGAAGTTGGCTCTATAATGACGGAGCCGGGCTTTAGCTTTCCGCTTCTCTCGGCATCGTTGATCATCTCTTTTGCAACCCGGTCCTTTACGGAACCTCCGGGATTAAAGTATTCCAGCTTTGCGAGAATTCTTGCCTTCAGATGATAGGCTTTCTCAATATGAGTCAGCTCCAGAAGGGGGGTTTTGCCGATCAGCTGGTCCGCGGATGTATAAATATTTGACATAAGGCACCTCCATAATGCAAATTTCATTGATGTGTAGTTAACTATACTGCGTCAAAACCTTTACGCAGGTCGGCTATGATATCGTCGATGTGCTCCGTGCCGATGGAAAGCCGGATGGTATTGGGTTTGATTCCCTGATCCTCCAGCTCCTCGGCAGTAAGCTGGCTGTGGGTGGTGGTTGCGGGATGAATCACAAGGCTCTTTACATCCGCCACGTTTGCAAGGAGTGAGAAAATTTTCAGGCTGTCGATAAACCTGTGAGCCTCCTGCACACCGCCTTTTATCTCAAAAGTAAAGATGGAGCCGCCGCCATTGGGGAAGTATTTCCGGTATAATTCATGGTCCGGATGGTCGGGCAGAGAGGGATGATTGACCTTTTCCACCTGAGGATGGGCCGACAGGAATTCCACTACCTTTTTGGTGTTCTCCACATGCCGCTCCAGCCGCAGGGAGAGAGTCTCGATGCCCTGCAGCAGCAAAAATGCCGCGAAGGGGGAGATGGTGGCCCCGGTGTCCCGCAGTAAAATGGCGCGGATGTAGGTCACAAACGCCGCAGGACCGGCGGCGTTTACAAAGGATACACCGTGGTAGCTGGGATTGGGCTCCGCAATGGCCGGATAGTTTCCGGAAGCGGCCCAGTCAAATTTACCGGAATCCACGATGACACCACCCAGAGTGGTGCCGTGGCCGCCCAGGAATTTGGTGGCGGAATGTACCACAATATCCGCACCGTGCTCGATGGGACGAAGCAGATAGGGGGTGCCGAAGGTATTATCCACCACCAGAGGCAGACCGTGCCTGTGGGCAAGCTGTGCCAGAGCGTCCATATCGGGAATATCGCTGTTGGGATTGCCCAGAGTTTCAATATAGATGGCCCGGGTGTTCTCCCGAATGGCGGCTTCCACTTCCCCAAGGTCGTGAATATTCACGAAGCTGGCTGTAATGCCGAAGGCCGGGAGGGTATGGGCCAACAGATTGTAGCTTCCGCCGTAAATGGTCTTCTGAGCCACAAAATGGCCGCCGTTTTGTCCCAGGGCCTCCAGGGTATAAGTGATGGCTGCCGCGCCGGAGGCCAGAGCCAGCGCCGCCACGCCGCCTTCCAGAGCGGCCACACGCTGCTCCAGCACATCCTGGGTGGAATTCGTCAGCCTGCCGTATATGTTGCCGGCATCGGCCAGGCCGAAACGGGCCGCCGCATGGGCCGAGTCCCGGAACACATAGGATGTGGTGGCATAGATGGGAACTGCGCGGGCGTCGGTGGCCGGGTCCGGATGTTCCTGCCCTGCATGGAGCTGTAAAGTTTCAAATTTGTAATCAGACATAATGTTTTCTCCTTTCGTTCCCGGAAATACCTACCGGAAAGGTTGGTATTATAATAGACCACCTTTTTTGTTTTGTCAACAGGCAAGTTACATTTTTTCCAGATATTAAAATAGCTGTATGCCGAACAGACAAAATCCGACATATGAAACTTCATATTCACTTGCTGACAGCTTATTATCAGGAGTTGATTGTCACACAGGATATTCAGCTTTTTAGAATCCAGGGGATTCAGAAAGGGAAAGAATGGCGAGATTATTGGGATTTATTTTACTCCTCGCAGTAAAATGCCTGATGGAGTAGAGGTATGGGTTCTGGCTCCGTCCAAAGATCTTGATAAAAGTATGTATAAATACTATAATACTGATAACAGAATCTGTTTTGGATTCTGGACTGGATATGACAATACGAGGAGGTATCGGTATGCAGACAGAGGGACATAAGCTATGGGGTATATGGGGGCAGGCCAACGCATTATACAGCTCCTGGGCAGCTTCCAGAGGCATCAATTATTATCTGCTGTTCGTCCTGTACGCCCTGGACGGACAGGAGGCCATGACGCAGAAGAAAATCTGCATCCTTACGGGCCTGACCAAGCAGACAGTCAACAGTGTCATGAAGTCCCTGAAGGAGGAGGGGTATATCGCCCTGTCCCCCGGCAGCGAAGACCGCCGGGAAAAGCAGATATCCCTGACGGAGAAGGGAATGGCCTATTCCGAGGGACTGCTGGCGCCCCTGCGGGAACTGGAACATCGTGTCTTCCAGATCATGGGAAGCGACAGGGTACAGCGGATGGTAGAGGATATCACATTATTCAATACCGTGCTGGAAAAAGAGATGGAAAAGGGAATGTAAAAATGCATGACAGAGCCACAGAACCGAAAGGGCACCCGGCAGCAGGGTGTCTTTTTTGATTCAAAAAAATATTTTTCTTCTTGACTTTTAGTACGCACACGGACTATAATGCATATAGTACATGTGCGGACTAAATAGAAGGAGGTTCCATATGATAAGCGACACCATTTTTATGGAGCAGCTGAACAATTATTACGCTGTGTGGCAGATGAACGACAGCACGGCATTTTTCGTGGAATTATTTCGCGCAGCAGGAGGAAAAGAGCAGCAATGAAGCAGACAAGCGATGTAAAACAATTTTTCAAGTATGTAATCCCGTCCGTACTATCCTTTGCCCTGTCCGGGGTCTATACGATTGTGGACGGCTTCTTTGTGGGGAACAGCATCGGGGACCTGGGGCTTTCGGCGGTGAACATCGCCTACCCCATCGTGGCCGTCATCCAGGCCCTGGGCACGGGAATCGGCATGGGCGGCGCCATCTACTATTCCATCAACAAGGCGGAAAAGAAGGAGGCTCAGGCAAGGGAATATACGGCGGGCTCCATGTGGCTGCTGATTCTCTCCAGTGTGATTCTGACCATTGCCATCTTCCTTTTGAACAGCCCCCTGCTGAGGCTGCTGGGAGCAGGCGGGAAGATGCTGGCCCTGGGTGAGGAATATATAGCTGTGATTGCTGTGGGGGCGGCCCTGCAGGTCATCGGCACGGGGCTGGTCCCCTTTATCCGCAACCACGGCGGCGCATTCTATGCCATGGTCTCCATGATTGCCGGGTTCGTCACCAACATTATCCTGGATTATCTGTTCGTATGGGTTATGAGGCAGGGCGTCGCAGGGGCGGCCTGGGCTACGGTAATCGGACAGGGGGTCACCATGGTGATTGCTCTCCTCTATCTGCTTGAAAAAAAGCAGTTTACACTGGCAATCCCTTTTTCCAGAATGGGGAAGGTAGCGGCGGATGTCATCAAGATTGGGATCGCGCCATTTGGGCTGGCCATGTCCCCCAACATCTCCCTGATCATCATCAACCGCTTCTCCGTCTCCTACGGCGGGGATTCGGCCATCGCCACCTATGCCTGCATTGCCTATGTAATCTGCATCATTTACCTAATCCTGCAGGGGGTGGGGGACGGATGCCAGCCCCTGCTCAGCCATGATTATGGTGAAAAGAACTGGGTGAACCTGAAATCCACCCGGCGGCTGGCCTATGGGTTTGCCTTTGCCCTGTCGGTGATCGGCTGCATCATCCTGTACCTGACGAAGGGGAGCCTGGGAGTGCTGGTCGGCGCATCAAGTGAAGTAAATTTGGAGATTGCCAGAATCATGCCTATCTTCCTGGTATCGGTTCCCTTTGTAGCGATTCTGCGCATTACCACTGCCAGCTTCTACGCAACGGAGAAAAGCGTCTATTCCTATGTGCTGACCTTTATAGAGCCCATCTTCATGCTGGTGCTCATGCTGATCCTGCCGCCTTTGTTCGGAGGGCAGGTCATGATCTGGTGGAGCACGGTGTGGGCCAGGATCCTGGCGGCAGTGCTGGCCCTGCTCCTGAAGCAGCGCGTGGACAGGCAGGAGATGGCTACATGACAGGTTAAAAAACGGGAGAGAGGAGTGATGAAATTTCCTGTTTTCCGCTTATGCTGATACCGTTGACGGAGATATTCTTCAGGATGACGGGGGTTTTGTCCTTTTAATGTCGGCGGTTTTCTGGTATACTGGGTAAAACGGATTGGATGAGGTGCAGGTATTGAACGGCAGAGTGTATGAGTATGAGTCCCTGATTTATGAGGCGGGGGAGACAGGGGGCGCTTATGTCATTTTTCCCTATGATATCAGGAAAGAGTTTGGGCGGGGAAGGGTGAAGGTACATGCTACGTTTGACGGGGAGCCCTATGATGGGAGTATTGTGAATATGGGCGTGAAGAATGCTGACGGGAGTGTGTGTTATACTGCATAACGCTGAACGCTGCCTGGTGTATTCATGCGATGAAACCAGCCAGCGTTATGCAGTCTGGTTTCGCGGCAAGTGAAATCGTTAAGCAGTATATATTATCGGCGTGCGCAAGGATATCCGTTCCCGGATAGGGAAGGCGCCGGGGGACAGGATTCTGGTGACGGTCAGGGAACGGGAATGAAGGGAGGGATAAAGATGTGGACGTGTCCGAAGTGCGGGCGTAATTTTAAGAGGCAGGAGCAGAGCCATTACTGCGGGAAAGCGCCGGAGACAGTGGATGAATACATTGCGGGACAGCCGGAAGAGGTGCGTGGATATCTGAAAGAAATAAGGAAAGCGATTGGTACGGCATTGCCGGAGGCGGAGGAACGGATCTCCTGGAGTATGCCGACTTTTTGGAAGGGGCATAATATCATTCAGTTTGCCGGTTTTAAAAACCATGTGGGCCTGTATCCGGGGCCGGAGGCTGTCCGGGAGTTTTCCGAACGTTTGAAAGATTA
>JAAWLQ010000233.1 GCA_022797995.1 Lachnospiraceae bacterium | reverse complement strand
ATCAGCAATGTGGGAAACTGTGTGTATTTCAGAACGCCTATCGAAGGCCTGAACGGTATCAGCATCGGCGGGCATATTTTCTACTGAGCCCGCACAACAGTTCACATGCCTAGCCGGAAAGGCGATGACCACAACGTGGGATATGCCCGCATGCGATTTTGCGAATTTCCGTTTATAAACCCAGGCTGTTCAGACGTGTCTGCAGCCTGTCAAATTTATCGCGATATATCAGAGAGAGCAGATGATTCAGACTGCGGAGGCAGGATGTCATCTGCTCTTTTGTGATCAGACCGCGCTCCAGCGCTTCCGCCAGCTCGTCCAGATCCGCTACTTCCGCGGTTCCGTCCGGATGGACGATGACATCCGCAAGCAGATCAGTGACTGTCAGCGTAGTTTTCTCCGAATCGAAAGTGTATTCCACAATATCGCAGTACCAGTACAGCAATGTGTTGTCGCTGCGGTAAAATTTGCTCAGCTTGATTCCATCGGCCAGAAAGAAGCAGGAACAGCCATGGGAAAAAGCGGTTTTGGGATTCAGCGTATTCCATTTTGTGACGATGACCTCCTCATCCTGCATGACAATGATATCATCCTTCAACAGAATACATTCGGCCGGAATAAATCTTTTACGGTAAATTCGGGAAATATTCATGTCAGACTCCTCTCGTATCGGCTGTTCGCAGACAAACTTTTACTATGCGGGATACAGGGTGCCGTTTTTATATTTGGTTAAAATATTCTGAATCCTTTCGTTGGGATTCAACAGATCACTGATGGAAGAGTCATGGTTCAGGGTATCAATAATATAGGCAATATATTTGCTCATATCACAGTTGATATACCATTCCCGCTGAAGCAGATCGGGTGTCTGATAAATCAGATTGGTGGTCAGCACCCGGTCGATGAGGCCATTTTCGAAAGCCCTGTCAAATTTATCCAATCCGCTGGTAAACAGACCGAAAGTTGCAAATACAAATATTTTGCGGGCCCTGCGTTCTTTCAGCGCCGCCGCAACTTCCAGCACGCTGTCGCCGGAGGAAATCATATCGTCAATGATGATCATATCCTTACCTTCCACGCTGGTTCCCAGAAATTCATGGGCGATAATGGGATTACGGCCATTCACCACTCTGGTATAGTCCCGCCTTTTGTAGAACATACCCATGTCCAGTCCCAGTACATTTGCAATATAGATGGCCCGGCTCATTCCACCCTCGTCGGGGCTGATTACCATCATATGTTCCGCGTCCAGCTTCAGATCCCGCACATGACGCAGCAGACCCTTGATAAACTGATAAGCAGGCTGTACCGTTTCGAAGCCATGAAGAGGGATTGCGTTCTGCACTCTCGGATCATGGGCGTCAAAGGTGATAATATTGTCCACTCCCATCTGCACCAGCTCCTGGAGCGCCAGCGCACAGTCCAGAGATTCTCTGGAGGTTCTCTTGTGCTGACGGCTCTCATAGAGAAAAGGCATAATCACAGTGATACGACGGGCTTTGCCGCCCACAGCGGCAATAATTCGTTTCAGATCCTGATAATGATCATCCGGTGACATATGATTTTCCTGACCACACAGTTTGTAGGTAAGCGAATGATTGCATACGTCAACCAACAGGTAGAGGTCATGACCGCGGACTGATTCGAGGATCATTCCCTTAGCCTCGCCGGAACCGAAACGGGGAACTTTTGTCTTCAGAAGATAGGAGGATCTCTGATAGCCGGAGAAAGCCAGGGAATCCTTGTGCTCACTTTCCCGTTCCGCCCGCCATCTGACCAGATACTGGTCTATTTTTTCGCCCAGAGGGCGACATCCTTCCAGCGCAATGATTCCCAGTGATCCTACCGGAATCGTCTCCAGATTTCTTTTTTCTTCGCGGTTTGCCATGCGTGTTTGTCCTTTCATGCGGTGGTATAAATTTCTTTTGCAAGTCTTTTCTTTAATATTCTGATGTCTGCACCTGTGAGCTTGCACAGGGTGAAATGGCTTGTGATACGGGAAAAGATTCTGTCGGAGTACCGATCCCGAAGCTCCTCCAGCGTTAAATTGGTGGAAATCAGAGTGGAGCTGCCACGCAGATGACGTTCATTGAGACAGGAGAATAGCTGAGAAGTGATAAAGCTGTTGGTAGTCTCTGTCCCAAGGTCGTCGATGATTAACAGATCACAGCCATATAAATCCTCACAAAAATCATATAAAAGGCTTTTTGATTTTAAGTCAAAAGAATAACGGGCCAACGTGTCAAACAGTCCTGCGGCACTGAAATAGATTACGGAACGGCCCTGCTGCAGGAGCTCTCTGGCAATACAGCCTGACAGAAAGCTTTTGCCGGTTCCAACGGTGCCATAAAAGAAAAGATTTTGACAGTCATTCCCGAAATTTTGTATAAATTTTCTGCTCAACTGTACGGCGGCTTCAAAGCGCCGTAAGTCATCACCCTGATAGTATTGGTAGGAAAGCGTGGAAAAATTCTCCTGTTCAATCATGTCCTGAATGTGAGACTGAGAGTACAGGAGACGGATTTCCTCCTGTCTGAAGCAATAACATTTTTCTCTGGTCCCGTCGGAGGCGATAATGTAGCCGGTATCGCGACAGTCCGCACAGGTGTATACAGGTTCCAGATAATCTGCGGAAAAGCCGTATTGCGCCAGAAGCTTCTTCTGGCGGGAGGTGATTTCCTGTAATTGCTGATGCAGATGCTCCGGCGCGAGACTGTCGCCTTCCAGCATACGCCGGGCGGCGGACACCGAGAGAGAACTCACAGAATCTGCCAGCTCGCGAAATCCGGGAATTGTCCGGTAGACTTCATCTCTGCGGTTTTCCACAAGAACACGATTGATATCCCGGGTGCGCTCATATTTTTTTGTAATTGCTTCATACTGGGAATTGCTGAGTGCCACTCCGCTGTTCCTCCTGATTGCATGGTCTTCGCACCCAACAGGCTGCCGGGATTGAAACCTGTCATTTAAGCTCTATAATGATCAGACATTGGCTTTCCTGGGATGGAGAGTCATTTTCAGTTGCTCAAAAGCTCCTGTTCCAGCACATCGAAATCATAATTGTTCTGGGGGAACTGGTTAAAACGGTTATTGTTCTGTTTTGAGGGGGTCTGTGTCTTCTTTCGCTGTCGGTATAAATCGTCAATTCCTCGTATATCCGACTTCTGGTGTACATTCTGACATTTCCAGCTGTTTAAAATGCTGTCAGCATATTCAAAGCGATGCTTGTCCGTAGCCAGGACTGTGCGTTCGCAGGCTTCCAGGATGATATCGGTGGAAAAACCATATTCCTTCAGCCAGCGGTTGATATATTCCAGCTCCCGTCCTGTGGGAGAGCCGTCCTTGCCAAGTCCGCGCATAATGGTGTAGACATTTTTATCGTAGCGGCCGGCGGTTCTCCTGGCCTGCTTTGGGGTGGAAATTCCTTCCTCCGCCCAGTTGACGGCTACTTTCTCTATGTATTTGAAATCTTTCTTCCCCTTGTCCACACAGTATTGAATGAGATAATCAATCAGATCGTCGGAAAAGTGCAGTACATCCGTAAAGTAGAGGATCGTCTTGATCTCCGAGGGCGTCAGAGGCTTCCCGATATAAGATTCCGCAATGAACAGAAGCTGAGCGGTGTCCTGACGATTTTTAAATTCACGAAGCTGATCCGCGGAATAGGACGGCTTCTCGTAGGAAGCGGTACTTCCGGCAGAAGAGACAGCGGCGGAAGGACTTCCGGCAATTTCAGGAGGCTCCGTCTTCATGGGCAGAAAATCGGCGGCCTCGGGCGGAGCAGGTTCGGGAATGAAGGAAGATACCGTCCCGGAATCGCGTCCCGCACCGGAGCCCCCGGGAGAATCCAGATCGCGGATATGGATACCCGTAAGATTCTTGCCGCTGTCATAGTCCAGATCCAGAAGGTGCAGTTTCTGCCAGTATTTGAGCGCACGAATAACGTCCTTTTCCGTATGGTTGAACTTGTCCGCGATATCGGACACACTGGTAGCCTGACGGGCATTCATCATACGGAGCAGGTACAGATATATTTTCAGCTGGGCATCGTTGGCATCCTTCATGTAATCATCAATAAACTGGTTGGGGACAATGGTGGAATTCACCTGCTCATCCCTGTATATGGTCAAAAACGGCATTCTCATACACTCCCTGTCATAAGTTCCGCGGGCAATAAACCGGACCGGCTGTCTGAACGGCTGCCGGATTTCTCATTTCGCGCAGTAGAAAAAGTATAGCATAAGGTTTTTGAAAAAGAAATAGTCAATTTGGCTGAATTCACCCGGGCCGTCAGTGCCCCTGTAAAATTGTGGATAATGTGGATAATGTGGATAATATTGGAAAAACCGCACAATATCCATACCCGTGAAAAGACTTTATCCACAGTGCGGATAGAGTCGGTTCTCCGCTCCGGACTGTGGATAATGTGGATAACTATTTCCCCAGCAGGTTTTCACCGATTTTTACCACGTCTCCTGCGCCCATGGTTATCAACATATCGCCGTTTATGCAATTTTCCAGAAGAAAATTTTCTATCTCATCGAAAGTGGGAAAATAGTAACAGTCTTTTCCCAGAGCCTGAATTTCCCGCTGAAGAGTTTCGGAGCTTATACCCAGAGTATCCGTCTCCCTGGCGGCATAAATATCCGCAAGAACCACCTTGTCGGCCAACGTCAGCGCCCGGGCAAATTCTTTCAGAAAAGCCTTTGTCCGGGAGTAGGTATGGGGCTGGAACACGCACCAGAGTCTGTTGTGGGCATGATTTGCAGCCGCCCTGAGAGTGGCGGTGATCTCTGTGGGATGATGGGCATAATCGTCGATGACTGTGACGCCGCCGATGGTTCCCTTATATTCGAAACGACGGTCTGTGCCGCTGTAATCACGGAGCGCCTTCGCGATGACGGCACTGTCGATGGAAAGCAGGTCGGCCAGAGCAATGGCCGCAAGGGCATTGCTGATATTGTGTTCTCCCGGCACCTGCAGCACAAAATTCCGTTCCCGTCCCTCCGGGTCATGCAGAATAAATTCGGGATGTCCGTTTTCGTCATAATGTATTCCGGCAGGATAATAATCCGAAGCGGCATCTGTGCCGAATGTGACAACACGACAGGCCAGACCATCGGTTATTTCCTGAAGGTTTTCAATCGCTCCATTGATAATGAGGCAGCCGTCAGCGGGCAGCAGTTGCGCAAATTTACGGAAAGAAGAGCGAATATCCGCTAAATCCTTAAAAAAGTCCAGGTGATCCTCCTCAATATTCAGGATAATTCCGATTTTGGGAGAAAAATCCAGAAAACTGTTGGTGTATTCGCAGGCTTCCGTCACAAAATAACCGGATTTGCCTATGCGCATATTTCCGCCGATGTCTTTCAGAATGCCGCCGATGGAGAGGGTGGGATCCGTATCCGCAGCCAGCAGAATTTCGCTGACCATGGAGGTTGTGGTAGTTTTGCCGTGGGTGCCGCTGACGGCGATGGGTGTGTGATAATTCTTCATAATCTGCCCCATAAGCTGGCCCCTGGTAAGACAGGGAAGCTGTCTCTCATGGGCGGCGATATATTCGGGATTATCCGGATGGATGGCGCTGGTAAAGATCACACAGTCGATGGAATCGGTAATATTTTCGGCGCGTTGTCCATAAAATACGGTAATCCCCTTAGATTCCAACACGGAGGTCAGGGCACTGCGGCTGCGGTCGGAGCCGGAGACATGAAAGCCGGCGTCCGCCAGCAGTTCCGCCAGCCCGCACATGCTGACGCCGCCGATACCTACAAAATATACGGAGACAGGATGGGAAAAATCGAGTTTATACATAGGTTTACACTTCCTTCATTCATAGTTTATCCTGTTATGGATTTTATAATAGAGTCTAAAAGATTCTATTATCTAAAGTCTATTATAGAAAGCAGGCCAGCTTTTTATTATTAAGTTTCTATAAGCCAGGGTCTATTTTATGGAAACTATGCTGCGGTTTCTATAAACTACAATCCATTATAAACTTTTTGACCATAAAAAACAAATAGAATTGAGGGGATGGATTAAATTCGCGTTTAGTGAACAAGGTCGCTGCCTCGTGCAAGGACCTGCAAGGTCCTGAGGCCAAAGGCAGGGTTCCTGCAATGGCCAACAGGGGGACCTGCCGCCTGAGCCCTGGGATTCCTGCAATGACCGACAGGGGCTTGCCGCCTGAGCCCTGGGATTCCTGCAATAATTTACAGGGTCTGCCGCTAAAGTCCGGATTCCTGCAATAACTTACAGGGGGTCTGCCGCTGAAGTCCAGGTTTCTACAATAATTCACAGGGGTTTGCCGCTAATGTCCAGTTTATCGCAGCGAGTCAGGTTTAAAGCGAAGGTCCGGCAGAGGAGGCCGGGAGCTCTTCCCTCGGCAGGGGTAA
>JAAWLQ010000232.1 GCA_022797995.1 Lachnospiraceae bacterium | reverse complement strand
TTTTCAAACTATGGCAGGGACAAGCTGAAACTGATTGACTATTATAACCGGAAGAACAGGCTGGATTTTTCATACGAGGATGAAGATTACTCCGTAGATATAACAAAAGTGATTGTCTGCCCGCAGTGCTATTCTGCCATTGCTTCAAGGCTCGGTAACATGAAAGGTGATTACCTGATCGTGGATATAGGGAGCAAGACAACGGATGTCGTATATGTGCAGAACGGGCTTCCTGTCGAGAGCAGATCCATTACAATCGAAAAGGCAATGGTGAAGTGGATAAAGGAAATCCAGCGTGAAATGAAAGTCCAGACAGGGAAAGACATACCAGAGCATGAGGTGATGAAGATTGCGCTGAAGGAGGACAGCAATCTTCCGGCGGCTTATGCGGAGCTGATCCGTGGTATGCTGCGTGAGAAGATACATTCACTGGAACTGGAACTTGCGGAACGTGGGTACAGCCTTGACTATATCAATATCATCTATGTGGGCGGCGGTGCGCTGATGGCGCATGACTATGCCGGAAAATACAGGGGCTATACGGCGTATGACTGTGACCTGTGCGCAAATGCAAAAGGATATGAATTTCTCGCCAGCCAGATAGAAAGAAAGCAGGTGGCATGATGGCAGAACAGCAGAAATCCATATTTATCCGTTTTAATATGGATGATAAAAACGACAGGGAGCTTTATATGAAACTGACAGGGGAAGCGGGCAGTTCCGCTTCCCTGACCGCTTACGTCAAGAGGGTGCTTGAGGAATATTTTACCCTGAACATCAGGATTGCGGACAGACAGGAGTTTCATAGCCAGATGCTTTCTGTTGTCAGGGAGGAAATGCAGTCTCAGGGGATGAAGCTGGTGGGCGCACTGCTCGCAGGAATTGGAACAGGCGTTGTCCCTGTGCAGCGGAAAGACAGCGAATCTGCAGAAACAGCGCTGCCGGAGGTCTGTGAAAAACTGCCGGATGAACTAAGCGGCGTGCTTGATTTTATACGTTAAAAAGTTATGGCAGCCATGTTGTGAGATGCAGTGGTAGAAAGTGCAACAGGCATTTTGTGAACAGAGTGTCTGTTGCACATACGCTGTCAGATGCAAGCAAAATGTTGCAAAATGGATATTTTTTTCGGATAAATTGCAGATATGCAACAGAATATAGCAGATATGCTGTTTTTGCGTTTGAGCCGCATTGCGGGATAGGTCTTTATGATATGCGGCAGAGCTTTCGGTAAAAGATACTCCGGGTAGATACATAGGACAGGTTTCTTATGGTTTCGACATAATTTTACAAATCTGTAAAACATAATATGCCAGTTTCCACCAAATCTTAAACTAGAGTAAATAGTATTTATGGGAAGTGAGGTATTAAAATGGTAGAATTTGGCACACGGTTGCGACAATTAAGAAAGGAAAAGAATCTGACACAAAAACAGCTTGCGGCACAGATCAGGGTACAGAACAGCATCATCTCATTTTATGAAAACGGGGACAGGCTGCCGTCCCCGGAAACAATCAAGAAACTTGCGGCGGTTTTTCATGTAAGCGCAGACTATCTTATGGGGATAGAGAAAAAAGAGTCCATAGACGTGACAGGTTTGGATGAGGACGATAAGAACCTTGTGAGGATGCTGGTAGACAAACTTAGAGAAAAAAATGCCAAATGCCAAAAAAGGAGTTCCGGCAATAACTGGCTGTAATTCCTTATTTTTTGCCATTTTCTCCCTCGGATGCAGATTAAAAGGAAGGAAAGGGTAACACATGAAGAAAAGGAAAAAATATGGTAAGGTACTGCTGACGTTTGCTTTGGTGGTAGCTCTTTTTACTGTGCAGGGATTGCAGATTGCGGCGAATACCACAACGCCGGAACCGGATTTGTCAAATCCGTCAGTTATAGTGCATGGCTATGATCAGTTTATGGAAGCGGTAGAGAACGCACAGGACGGGGATGTTATTGGCATTAGTGATAATATTGTATTTGATGGCGCAAATGTAACTATCGGGAGCGACGATAAGCATATTTATATTGTCAGGTCAGGCGAATTTGGTTTGCTAAGAGTTATGCGCAATGGAAGTCTTACTATGAAAAATGTCACAGTGGATGGGGGTGGTAAACCGGGACAAGGTATGATGATAGATGTATTGCAGGCGCATTTAACACTGAATGATGTTACTTTGCAGAGGTGTGACGCTCATTTAAGCGCAATTTATGTTAATTCTGGTGGCATTGCAGAGATTAATAATTGTATATTTGATAGCAATTATGCTTCATCTGGAGGTCATATTTATGTAAGCGGAAATGCCAAAATAACAAACTGTAGTTTTATAAAGGGTTATTCTTATGATTATGGCGGCGCAATTTATATAGGGACAAATGCAACAGCAACAATATCATCCAGTGTAATTTGTAATAATACGTCAAAATTATATGGCGGAGGCATATACAATAACGGCACTCTAACTATTGATAGTACGGTAATATATGATAATACTGCTTCCAATGGTTCAGATATAGCCAATACGAAAACATCACAATTTCAAATAGACAGCCTTGATGATGTAAGGGCTTTGTATGAGGCAAGAAATATTGTTCCAAAAGAATGGGCTTTAGACAGTAATAATCCCGATTCTTCTTTTGATACCACAAGTGCTACATCTCTTATGAAACTTGTTTATGAAATAAAAGGTGAAGAACCGCCGAGTACAGAAGAACCGCCAAGCACCGAAGAACCGCCAAGTACAGAAGAACCACCGAGTACGGAGGAACCGCCAAGCACCGAAGAACCGCCAAGTACAGAAGAAACGCCGAGTACGGAGGAACCGCCAAGCACCGAAGAACCGCCAAGCACCGAAAAACCACCAAGTACAGAAGAACCACCGAGTACGGAGGAACCGCCAAGCACCGAAGAACCGCCGAGTACGGAGGAACCGCCAAGCATCGAAGAACCGCCAAGCACCGAAGAACCACCAAGTACAGAAGAACCACCGAGTACGGAGGAACCACCGAGTACGGAACAGCCACCAAGTACGGAAGAACCACCGAGTACGGAGAAACCACCAAGCAGCGAACAGCCGCCGAGTACAGAAGAACCGCCGAGCAGTGAACAGCCTCCAAGTGGAGATGATAAAAAAGATGATACAAGTTCTGGTGGCGATAATTCTGGCAGTGGTACGGGAAGCTCCACTACTAATTCAAGTACGGATAACTCGAAAACAGATAACTCAAAACAAACGGATTCGCATAACTCTACTACAAACAACTACTATACATATAATAATCCGGCAAGCAGCACAAATTCGGGGAAAGACTCGACAAGTGGGAAATCCAGTCTGGCGACGAATAATGTTACAGCAGCTTCAACTGCCGACACGAAAACACAAAATTCATCTCCGGCAAAAGAAGATACTGTTACAGAAGTTAAAGAAGATGATAACACAACCCCAAACGTACAGATGCCGGATAATATTAAGCTGAATCTTCAATATGTAGATGTAATATATGAGATGATAGACGGAAGATCAAATATTGAAATTTCTACTTCCACACAGCAACAAGCCAATGCCAGTATGACAAGTGCAAGCCAGCCTGTTATGGAATTGGCGGCAGTTCAGGAACGGTCAGTTATGCAGACTGCCAGTGCCTTTTCGGATAATATGCAACAGCAGGAATCATCCTCTATTGACTGGTATGAGTTAATAAAAATATTATTATTAGCGGCGCTGTTTATAGTGATAGTTCCGAAGCCTAAGCATAAGGCGATTTCCCAAAGTGAGATTGATGCGCCACGACCTAAACACAAAGAAGAAAAAAGCAAGAAAGAAAAGCGCAGGAAAGAAAAGGAATAAGAGGTATCTGGAAAACTGAAACAAGACAAATGTATATTATAATCCTGAAAGAGCAGTGGACTCCGGTTCATTGCTCTTATCTTATTTTCAGGAGGATTTTCAAAATGAGTAAAAAGCAGAAAGACAGGGTATCAAAAGCGCAGGACAGGGCATTAGAAAGGCTGGATTATATCCTTGAAACAATTCCGGCGCCGGATTTTGTTGAAATTGTCGGTCGTATGGGAGGCGATACCATTACATACAGGGTGTATGATGATGGCTCCATGTATGAAAGATAATCAGCAAATTTTCAGGAGGTCAGTTATGGGAAATATTTTGGATGCGTTTGCGCAGGATGAACTTCATGTAATCCCTTCAGAGGAAATACGAAGTCCCAGGCATCAGAAACTATGTGACAGGGTTTGTGAGCTTCAGGAGAAGCTGGAAGAAAAATTGAATAATGAGGAAAAGGAACTTTTTAACGAGCTTATGGATGTTATGGCTGATGAAAACTGCTGCTATGCACAAAGCAAATTTATCAGAGGCTACCGTCTGGGAACATTGATGACTATGGAAGTAATGGCAGGGCAGGAAACTTTCTTCGGCAGAAACGGATAAAAGCAGGATGATTATGATAATTACAGGAGGTTTGGTATGGCAAGATTGAATTACGGAAAAGAGGCTTTTGAAAAAGTCAGTGTATGTGGCATAGAATGTGAATTTAATGATATGCGTATAGAGCGTAGTACCATTCCAGAGGGGAAGTATCATTATGAAGTTGCAGGAGATGATGACAGCGGCGGTGATCCGGCAAGGGTTAAGCCGGCAATTCTGGTTAATTTCTTTGGTACGCTGATTTGTGACAGACCGCTGCCGATTGGGGCTGATGGCGTTCTATGGCTTACGGATGGTGATTTCGTATGGCTGTAAATATTTGTGAGCGTATTGGTGTCTGTAAAGTTGATGCGGATGGAAATATCATTGAGCTACAACGAGAGTTCTTTAGTCAGGGATGGGTATTCAAGGATTGGGAGGCATTTCAGAACCGTCCAGATGCCCCCTGTTACGTTCCAGAGCTTGATGATGCCGTCTATACAAGGAATGATTTTATGGCTCTTTGCAACGGTCAGGAAGAAATTGCAGAAGAATTGTTTTATGAAGTGGACTGGCAAAGTCCGTCTACCCTTATGAACGATTGGGAGATTGCCGGAGAGATTGATACCTGTGGGAAATGCGGAAAACTCTTTATGGCATACAATGTCAAAAAATGTCCGTATTGCGGGGCTGATGTACCAGAAGAACAGAGTTAAAGGATATGGGCAGTTTTTATAGTAAAAATGGAGATGTGGCGTAATGGCAGTACAGAGAACGTATTACAAGGATAAGTATAACCGTAATAAAGTGTGGGAAGTCGTAAAATTAAGCGGCGGCTATTATCTGCGCCAGTATGTATGCGGAGAACAGTTCGGAAAAGGGCTTAGAACCACAAAAAAATTTATCCAGAGTTTAGGGATTCTTGACTTTGAAGTAGCCAAAGGAATAAAGGAGAGTGGGGATGAAACGTGTTCATAAAAGATATTGACTGTACAAAAGATACACCTGTTGTTTTGGGTAAGCCTGATAATCCGGTATATGGAAAAGGTATCAGCATCAAACCCAGAGTGGATGGCAGGAAAGACAGCGGGCATTTCAAAAAAATATATTTATCAGAGATATTACCATTGGAAGAATATGATCTGATTGTTGTGCTTTTATCTGGTGGGAAAGATTCGGTTGCCTGTTTTTATAAGCTGTTGGAGCTTGGTGTACCAAAAGATAAAATCGAACTCTGGCATCACGACATAGACGGCGGACACCCATCAAGACGTATGGACTGGCGGTGTACGCAAAACTATGTAAAGGCTCTGGCAAAAGCGGAGGGCGTGGAACTGCGGATTTCTTACAGGGTAAACGGTTTCTTTGGGGAATTATACAGGATTGGGGCATCAGAACCGATTGAGTGGATAGAGCCGGACACCGAAGAAGTGAAACAGTGCAGGCTGTCACCGAATTACATAAAATGCCTGAAACTGAAAGAACAGGCTACGGAGGAAATGGAGTCTTTATTAAAAGAGTACGGTTATAGAATGAAATTTCCTGCAAAATCACCTGACCTTTCTAAACGCTGGTGTTCCGCTTATTTAAAGATATGTGTTGCGGATGCGGTTGTGAGTAATTTAGACCGACTTGGGGAATTGGAAAATCTGGGAGGAAAACGGTTAAAGTTTCCGGCAAAAGGAGGAACCCATCAGGGGCGCTGGTGTTCGGGCAGCTTGAAAGCGGCGGTACAGGACAGCGTTACAAGCAGCCTCGAAAAAACCAGAGCGGATAAAAAGATTCTTATCGTCTCCGGTGAAAGGCGTGGCGAGTCGGCAGGACGGTCAAAATATAATGAGATGGAGATACACCGTACAAATGCTGAAAAGCGTTCCCACAGGATTGTGCATCAGTGGAGGGCAGTTATAGATTATTCCCCAAAATCCGAATTATAGTCACTCAATAATCAGCCCTGAGCACACCCAGCTTCGTTAGGAACAACCGGTCACGTTCGATGGTTTCTGTTTTCCAACGT
>JAAWLQ010000231.1 GCA_022797995.1 Lachnospiraceae bacterium | reverse complement strand
AATGCCGCATCATCGCATATCAAAATATTCTTTGCCATGCAAAACTTCCTCCTACTTGATAATCTCTGTTACTCTTACGCCAAAGCTTTCTTCAATTACTACTACTTCTCCCTTTGCAACAAATTTACCGTTCACCAGCACATCTATAGGTTCACCGGCAATACGATCCAGCTCGATAATCGTACCGGGTGCAAAGTCAAGAATTTCGGAAATCAGCTTGGACGTACGGCCCAGCTCCACGGTCACATTCAGGGGAACATCCATAATCAGTCCGATATTCTCCTGTCCCGCAATATTTCCTCCATCATTGGTAAAACCCTGGAACTGAGCAGGCTGAACATTAATATTCTGCATGCCTGCACCCGTGGACATTCCCATCTGAGGATTCATTCCCATGGACATTCCGCCCATCCCCATATTCATCATCTGCGGATTCATCCCCATCATCTGAGGGTTCATTCCCATTCCGTTCATGTTCATCTGGGAATTCATTCCCATGGTATTCATGCCCATCTGGGGGTTCATCCCCATTCCACTCATGTCCATCTGAGGATTCATTCCCATGGACATTCCCCCATTCATCATCTGGGGATTCATCCCCATTCCGCTCATGTCCATCTGGGGATTCATTCCCATTCCATTCATGCCTGCCTGGGAATCCATTCCGCCCGACATCCCCATATCCGCGGGAGCGGCAGGAGCCGTTTCCGCAGCCTGTGTATCGCTGCCTCCGCCCATCTGAGAGCTCATAAAGGTGTCTACCACCTTGCGCGCGAACTCCACAGGATACAGCTGCATGATAGAACTGTCTACCAGATCTTCGATCTGCATTTTAAAAGATATCTTGACGAACACATTTCCAAGGAATGGGGAAACATCACTTCCGTCCTTCACCTGAGTCAAATCCAGAAGTGAAGCTTCCGGCGGGCTAATATCGATCTTGGTGCCCATCATTGTGGAAAGAGATGTGGCCGACGCACCCATCATCTGATTCATGGCTTCGGAAATCGCACTCAGATGCAGCTCTCCCAGCTCTCCGTCCGTATTGGTGCCGTCCCCTCCCATCATCAGGTCCGTAATCACCTTAACGTCATGCTCCTTCAGTATCAGAATATTGGTGCCATCCAGGCCGACCGTATACTTTATCTGAATAAACACACAGGGACGCTCATACTGCGTAAGCAGATTATCCCATGTGCAGAACTCCACAACAGGAGTTGTAATATTAACCCTTTTGTTCACAAGAGAATACAGCGTGGTCGCGGAAGACCCCATACTGATATTGGCCACTTCGCCGACAGCGTCTTTCTCCACATCCGTAAGAAGCTCTTCCGCCTCTTTCATTGCCTGAGTAAGATCTACCGGACTCCCTTCTGCCTCTTTACTGCTTTCACCAATCCCCGGTTCATCGTCATCGGACAAATCCATGCCGGCAAGTAATGCGTTTATCTCGTCCTGAGACAATCCGTCCATTCTCTACTCCTCCTCTCTAATAACTGATGTGATCCTGACTGCATAAGAGTCTTTCTCGGTACCGGGTAATGCGGTAAATTTCCTGATATTGCCCACATAAACATTCATATCCTGATCCACTCCGGAATCAAGCCGGATACAGTCTCCTACCTGCAGATTCAAAAAATCATTTACAGAGATCGTACTGCTGCCCAGTACGGCTCTGATAGGCACATCCACCTTACGAATCAGGGATTCCACATAGCTTCCGTAATTCTCGTCATGATTCTCCTGCATGGTGGAATACCAGTATTTCGTATTCAGCTTATCCATAATGTCTTCCAGGGTAAAGAAAGGAAGACAGATATTCATGAAGCCTTCCACTTCGCCAATTTTTATCTCCATGGTCACAATGGCAACCATGTCGCTGGGCGCTATAATCTGTGCAAACTGTGAGTTGGTCTCCAGCCGGTTCAGCACAGGTGCTATATCGATAACATTCTTCCAGGGTTCCCGCAGAAGCTGCGTGAACATCACAAGTATTTTCTCGATAATCATCTGTTCTATCTCGGAAAAATCCCTGCCCTTCTCCAGAGGTATACCGATTCCCCCCAGCATACGATCCAGCATGGCATATCCGAGATTTACACCCAGTTCCATTATAATGGTACCGTTCAACGGTGCAAAATTCACAATTCCCATAATAATGGGGCTGGCCAGAGAGTTCGTAAACTCATTAAATGTCAGAGCCTCGGAACCAACCACAGACACCTGAACGCTTTTACGGAGATAAACTGGAAGATTTGTGGATATCAGCCGCGCATAATGTTCAAAAATAATTTCCAGAGTTCTCAAATGTTCTTTGGAAAACTTTGTGGGGCGGTTGAAATCATAAATCTTGACTTTCTTCTCGTCTTTTTGCTGCATCTGTTCCGTATCCAGTTCACCTGAGGACATTGCCGCCAAAAGAGCGTCTATTTCTTCCTGGGAAAGAGTTTCAGCCACACAAGTTCACCTCCTGTCACATGCCGCCGAATAACTGCGTTTCTCATAGCCTGTGTTTTCACACAATCAGCCGAATTTGATATTGCTGAGCGTAATCCCATAGATACATTTGGACTTGAATAAATTCTGGATAGAGGTCAGAATTTCATTCCTGATGTCCGTTGTAAAGGCGGCGCGGCACTCTTCTTCGGTATAATTGCTCACCACCGCGGATATGGCATCCTTTATCATACTGTCATAGTCGCCGATGGTCCCCTCATACTGGGCATAGTCCTCATGGTTCTTATCCATCAGAAGCGAAATATCAAATACAATGTATACCGGTTTCTGACTCTTCGTAACCGTTCCGTCCTCATTTACCACATCAGAGAAAGCCAGCTGAATCGTCATCTGGTCCATAATATGCGTCGCCGTATCGGACAGCGCCACATCAGGTCCCGTACCTGGCTGATACATCTCCAGCTGCATTGCCGCTCCGATGCTGTCCATCAGCGCGGCTGTTTTCTGATTCGTGCTCAGGACATTGATCATCATAACCGCTGACAGAGCGATATTTACGACAACCAATACCAGAACCAGTACACTCAGTAAATTCTTTTTCATGACTTCAAGATCCTTTCTTTCAGTGTTATCTCACAGACCCATTATAAATCAGGATTTCAACTCTTCTGTTCCTGCTTCTCCCCTCGGGGGTGGAGTTGTCGGCAATAGGCACCCGCTCTCCCATTCCGGCATGTTTTAAATTCACCGGGTCCAGCAGCGTATTCTCCTGCAGATAATAGAATACCGCCAGGGCTCTGGCACTGCTCAGTTCTTCATTGCTGGGATATTGTGCGCTCTTCATCGGAACATTGTCGGTGTGGCCTTCAATCTCAATGGTACTGTTTCCCTGTCCGTAGCGCTCCAGTATCGTTCCAACCTTCTCCACAACCTGCATGGATTCCTCTTTCAGCTGTGCGCTTCCGGAGTCAAAAAGCAGTGCGCCGCTCATGGTGAGCTTTACATATTGCGCCGTAAAGCTGAGCTCCACTTCGTCGGCGATATCATTCTCCCGAAGAGCTTCCTCAATCTGCTCCACACGTTCTTCGTTCTCTTTCAGCTGTTCTTCCTGAAGCATCTCTTCCAGTGCTTCCGGCGACTTATCAAATTCCTCCAGATTATCGCCGTCCATCTCACTGTCCGCGGTCTTACCGGTACTGTTGATATACTGGTCCAGCTCGTTCAGCTGACTGACACCATTGCTGATGAGAAATCCGTCGCCGATGGCCGCGGCTCCTCCCTCAAACACGCTGAAAGTATTATTCATGGCCGCCACAAATTCCTGCAGCTTCGCCTCCTCAATACTTGACATGGCAAAAAGCATAACGAAAAAGCAGAGCAGAAGGTTCATCAGATCACTAAATGTCGCCATCCACGCCGGCGCGCCAGGTGAAGGCGCATCTTCCTTGCGCTTTGCCATTATTCTTCACCCCCTGCATCACCGCCTGCGGATTCCCTGTCCTTAGGAGACAGGAAGGACTTCAGCTTCTCCTCGATAACCCTGGGGTTCTCACCGGCCTGAATAGACAGCAGACCCTCGATCATAACTTCCTTCAGCATTACCTCTGCCTCATTGTCGGCTTTCAGTTTATTCGATACAGGGATACAGATTGCATTGGCAAGAACCGAACCGTAAAAAGTTGTGACCAGAGCCACAGCCATGGCAGGTCCCAGTGTAGCCACGTTATCCATATGATACAACATGTCTATCAGACCAATCAGGGTACCGATCATACCCCAGGCAGGTCCCATGGCTCCCAGTGTATCCCAGAAACCAATACAGGTTTTATGCCTTCCCTCGATGCTGACCAGCTCGGTCTCCATGATTGCACGCACCAGCTCAGGGTCCGTGCCGTCCACCATGAGAAGGATTCCCTTCTTCAGGAAGGCGTCATCCATATCCGAAGCGGCCTCTTCCAGAGAGAGCAGGCCTTCCTTACGTGCCACATTAGACAAATCGATAATCTTGCGAATCATCTCCGTGGTATTCAACGCCGGCGCTTTGAAAACCAGTGTAAAACTCTTCAGACCGTTTATGTAATCCGCCAGGCTGCAGGATGTCAGCGTCGCGGCGAAAGCTCCGCCAAAGGTAATAATGGCCGACGCCGGATCCGCATATTCTTTGACCAGATTACTAAGGCCGGCACCGTTAGCAATACCGAATATCATCATCACAAAACATAAAATAATACCAAGTAAAGACGCTATATCCACAAAAATCACCTAACCTTTTGCTTCTTTCGATTATTCCGCAAAAATACCCTTTCTATATGATTTTACAAGATTTTTTATCTCTTGTCTACTTTCTTTTACAATTATTTTTTTTCCTGTGGTAAGTGTAATCACGGTGTCGGGTGTCTCCTCCACCACTTCGAACAGATGAGGATTCACCAGTATCTTCACCCCGTTCAACTTTGTCACCTCTATCATTTTCGGACCTCGCCCTCTCATAAAAAAGTGCCTCCGGCACCGTTCTGATTCCATGTCCGTCTGCCGACGGACTTTCCCATAAGGTAAATATGGAGGACAAAAACTCTGCCCTCCATAGTATAGCACAATCCCTAACATAAAGCGAGTAAAAATTATCTGAATCTTATCGTTTTAGATTGGTTAATTCTTCCAGAAGCGTATCGGATACGGTAATGATACGGCTGTTGGCCTGGAAACCACGCTGGGTGGTAATCATTTCCGTAAACTCCTGAGACAAATCCACATTACTCATTTCCAGCTGCCCTGTGGACATATAATCGCCGTTAGCCGTGATATCCACGCCGATTCCGTCGAACTCGCCGGAGTTTAATGTGGCGGAGTAGAGATTATCCGCCTGCTTCTCCAGACCGGAGGCATTGGCGAATCTGGCTGTGGCGATCTGCCCCAGAAGCTTCGTCATACCATTGTCATAGCTGGCGTAAATCATACCGTTCTGCTGGATGGACACACCAATCATGGCGCCTTCCTTACGGCCGGAGCCGGTGTTGTATTCATCGTCGGATCCGTTGGTGGCTCCGATAGTGGATACTCCCTTGTGGTCCACACTGGAGATGGCGGAGCATTCTACTACGATGGACGGGAAGTTGCCGTCTTTGCTGAGTTTACTCAGATCTAAAGTGGCTGTGGAACCGGTACCTCCATTCAATCCGCTGAACTTACCTGTCTTGCCGTCGAAGTTAATGACTACACCGTTGAATTTGCGGCCGGCAATATTATAGCCTTTAGTAGCATCTGCCGGGTCCACCAATCCGGCAGCGAGATCAGCAAGAGAATGACCACCCGTACCTTCTATCATCTCTTTAATCGACACTGTAACAGGATCTGCCCCTGCTGCCGCCGTATTAATCGTAAGCTGCAGGAAATCATCCGTCCGCCCCTCATAGCCAAAAGCTGTCGCAAGGGCATCCAGACTGGCCTGATCAGTTGCAGCTATGGTATAATTTGCAGGAGTTGAACCAGTAGGTAATGTCAACACATTGCCGTTTAGCCCGTAACCATCTTTCAACTTAATCGTAGTAGCAGCTGCTATCTCACTGGCCCCGCCAAACAGATCCTCTATATTTACCCCATCCGGCACAGGCACTTCCTTATTTTTGGAATCCACAATCTTGTCAAGCTCCATACTGAAAGTATTCTTATTATCAGTAGACTGCCTGATAGAGAACTTCGCCGTGTAGGTATATCCCTGGGAATCATAGAAGGACAGATTCACCACTCTGCCGTTCTCGCCGGTCACATCCGTGTCGTTCTTGTCAATGATACCGGAAAAGTAGGCGTGGGAAGTGGCCTCAGGGGGATAGCTCTTATTGGCGGCACTCATGATGCGCAGCGCGGAAACGGTATCCTTCTTGATCCCCTTCACATCTCCTGTCACGGGGTCTGTCTCTACCTGCCATCCCATGACATTGTAACCGATGCTGGTCATGGCCAGGTTGCCTGCGCCGTCAACATA
>JAAWLQ010000230.1 GCA_022797995.1 Lachnospiraceae bacterium | reverse complement strand
ACATTGGCGGTTTCTACCTGTATCTCCACCTGCCTGATATTGTCCGTTCCGCTGCTCTTCCTGTTGATAAAGGGGACAGCGCCTGCAGGTCCGGAAGCGGTTTTCACGTTTTTCTTTATGCTGACGCGGTATATCCTGCTTGGAGTATTGGTTCAGTATATCATTTATTCTATTATGTATGCTTTTCCGAATCTCCAGAAAAAAGGAGGAAGTATCTGTGTATTGCCATTTCTTCTCTATTTTGTATTTACCTCCCCAATGGAGATTCTGAGAATAAGGGGACAATACCTGCTGATTTCAGATTTCTCGGCGGGCGGAATTACTGTTTTAGCTATGGATGGCGCTGTCTCGTGGAGTTCTGTTTTCTTTTATAATATGCACCTAGCCGGATACCTGGTGCTTTATATCTGGATAACAATGTATTGTTTCTCTGGAAGATGGGAGTTTTTAGAAAATGAAAGTGACTGTACTCCTTAAAATGATCCTCAAAGAGTTCAGGCTGGATATTTTTATTTCCATCCTGCTTTTTGCTCTCGTTGATTTTACCTATACAAAGTTTACCGGGGTCACGCTTAACCGGGAAAGTGGCACTATCCTCTGGCAGGGCGGAAATGATATTTATACACCGGGCCTAAGCACCGTCCTGTTAAAGCTTTTAAATGTTTCCATCGTTTTTATCACTGTAGGAAAAATTGCGGATAAATTATCCGGTGATATCACGATATATATTCTGGCCAGAATAACGAACTACAGATATTTTATATTTATATATACAATTATTGTAATGCTGTCCGGAGAACTGTTTCTTGCGGTCTCTCACATGATATATTATTGCTTTGCGGGATTTTATCCGGAGCAGGCCTTGTCAGGTTTTATATATTTGTTGATGGATGAGCTGGGCTTTCTGAGTATCCTGACTCTATATCTGATTTTGAATAACTGCTGCTTACTGGAAAACAGTTTTATCTATATTATTTGTCTCTATCTGTTAAATACTGTTTTACCGGTGCCAGTTTTACCTGCAATGTCAACGGTGAAATTTTTCATTCTCAGAAATCAGGTGGCAATGGCTCCACTGTTCCTGTCGCTTGCAGGAATAGACCTGACTGTGGCAGTTTTTTATTATGAGCTGATGAAAAGGAGGCGCATAAACGTATGTTAAAAACAGACGGATTATGTAAAAAATTTAAGAAACGGGTGGTTCTGGATCATGTCGATCTGGAATTGAATTTCGGCAATATTTATGGCTTTACAGGGGCAAACGGTTCCGGAAAATCCGTGTTTTTCAAAATCATCTGCGGTTTTCTGAAAGCCGACAGCGGAACCGTCTCTTTGGATGGCAAAGTGATTGGAAAGGATATGGATTTCCTGCCGGAACTGGGTGTTCTCATTGAAAAGCCGGGATTTATAGAAAATTATACCCAATTCGAGAATTTAAAATATCTGGCACAAATAAAGGGCATCATCAATGATGAGGATATAAAAGCCGCATTGGAATTGGTTGGGTTGAATCCTGCCAATCATGATAAAGTTAAAAATTTCTCCCTGGGTATGCGCCAGAGACTGGCCATCGCCCAGGCAATTATGGAGAATCAGAAGATTATTATTCTGGACGAACCGTTTAACGGACTGGATAAGCAGGGTACCGAACAGATAAAGCATTTACTGATGGATTTGAAGTCTCCGGACAGACTGATTCTGCTTACAAGCCATATTTCCGGCGATATTGAAGAACTGTCGGATTTCATCTTCGAGTTTACGGCAGGGAAGATTGTTCCCGTGCATCTGTAACATGCAGGCTTCCTGTGGCGCCGCTGCTCGGATCGACACGATGTGGCGGCTGGAATACATTGCTGTGTTCAGCATTTCTACTTAGCACCGCTGCCCGGGCAAATTTGGTGTGGCGCCCGGAGCACATGACTGTGTTCAGCATTTTCGCTTATCGCCATTGCCCGGGCCGCGATACAAAATGTTACTGTTCACTCCATTCACAGCAATGAATGCACAGAAACCGCAAAAAAGCGGTTTCGCGCACAGCAGTCTCGGGTTTGTCACGCAAAGAGCGCGTGACAACGCCTCGCGATGGTACCGAGTGAACAGTAAGCAAAATGTTACTGTATAGCCAGGCCGGAATAGCCCATCAGGCTTTCATCCACGGCTCTGGCCGCTTCTCTGCCTTCTCTGATGGCCCAGACTACCAGAGACTGGCCTCTGTGCATATCTCCGGTGACAAAAATGTTATCCTGGCTGGTTTGATAACAACCTGTTTCCGTTTTTACATTATTTCTTTCATTTAATTCCACGCCAAAGGCATCCGCCACATAGCCTTCTGCTCCCAGAAATCCTGCCGCAATCAGAACAAGATCCGCCGGAAGAATCTCTTCGCTTCCCGCTATCTCTTTCATGTTCATCCTGCCGGTGGCGCTGTCCTTCTCCCAGGCAAGCTTTACAATCTTCACCGCCGTCAGATTTCCCTCTTTGTCTTTCAGGAATTCCTTTACCGTTGCCTCATAAATTCGGGGATCATGACCATACAGGGCAATCGCCTCCTCCTGACCGTAATCTGTCTTGCAGACCTTCGGCCATTCCGGCCAGGGATTATTCTCAGCCCGCGTATCCGGCGCCTTCGGCATCATTTCAATCTGAGTCACACTCTTTGCCCCGTGGCGGATGGAGGTTCCCACACAATCATTCCCCGTGTCCCCTCCACCGATGATGATTACATTCTTCCCTTTGGTGTCCACATATTTCTGGTCCGCAAAATTGGAATCCAGCAGACTTTTGGTATTGGCCTTCAGGAAGTCCACCGCGAAATAAATTCCTTTCGCATCCCGTCCGGGCGCCTGAATATCCCGGGGGCTGGAGGCGCCGCAGGCTAAGATGACTCTGTCAAAGTCTTTCAGCAGCTGCTCCGCCTTCATTTTCCTGCCTATATCCACACCGGTGACAAAGGTAACGCCCTCTTCCTCCATCACCCTGCGCTTTCTGTCCACAATCTGCTTCTCCAGCTTCATATTCGGAATGCCGTACATCAGCAGGCCGCCCACACGATCGGAACGCTCGAACACCGTCACCAGGTGTCCCCGTTTATTCAGCTGATCCGCCGCTGCCAGGCCGGAAGGGCCGCTTCCCACCACTGCCACCCTCTTGCCGGTGCGCACTTTGGGCGGATTCGGCGCCGCATATCCCTGCGCATAGGCATTTTCAATGATGGCATACTCATTTTCCTTCGTGGCCACAGGATCCCCGTTCAGCCCGCAGGTACATGCCGCCTCGCAGAGCGCGGGACATACCCTGGAGGTAAATTCCGGAAAATTATTGGTCTTTTTCAGCCGGCTATAAGCCTGCTGCCAGTTGCCGGTATACACCAGATCATTCCACTCCGGGATGAGATTGTGCAGCGGACATCCGCTGGCCATGCCACAGAGCATCATGCCCGACTGACAGAATGGCACGCCGCATTCCATGCATCGCGCCCCCTGAAGCTGCTGCTCCTCTCTGGGCAGATGCTCATGAAATTCCTGAAAGTGTCTGATGCGTTCCCCGGGCTCCTGGGCCCGGCTGACTTCCCTCTTATATTCCATAAAACCAGTTGGTTTTCCCATTTTTCTGTGCTCCTATTCCAGTTCCGCGGGTCATTGCCCGGTGCCCATTTCCCGGGAAGAATTCCCGGCCGCTTAGTAATGCGTCCGTCAATTCTTCCGGGCACCGTTCAATGACACCGCTGTTTTTTATTTATTTTTATTCCAGTTCCGCATATGCCCTCTACTTCCTCGTGTTGGCATAGAAGGCTTCAATCTGAGCCTGCTCCGCGCTCAGTCCCTTTTCCTCCATCTGCACAATGGTTTTCAGGACTCTGGCGTAATCATGGGGAATGATCTTCTTGAACTTCGGCAGGTAGTCTTCAAAGTGGTCCAGAATCTCTTTCCCCTTCGCGGAGTTGGTCAGCGCCACATGCTCCTGAATCATGCCTTTCAGCTCCAGCACGTCATATTTGGAAGTAATCTCGCTGGAGGATACCATCTCCTTATTCAGGCGCCTGTATAGATCATTGCCCTCGTCCAGCACATAAGCGATGCCGCCGCTCATTCCTGCCGCGAAGTTTTTCCCGGTGCGGCCCAGCACCACCACCCGGCCGCCGGTCATGTACTCGCAGCCGTGGTCGCCCACGCCCTCCACCACCGCCATGGCTCCCGAATTCCGCACGCAGAATCGTTCTCCCGCCACGCCGTTGATGAATGCCTTTCCGCTGGTGGCGCCGTACAGGGCCACATTTCCGATGATGATATTTTCCGAAGGCTCAAAGCGGCTGCCCCGGGGAGGATATACAATCAGCTTGCCACCCGACAATCCCTTGCCGAAGTAGTCATTGCTGTCCCCCACCAGCTCCAGCGTAAGGCCCTGGGGAATGAACGCGCCGAAGGACTGTCCGCCTGCTCCTCTGCACAATACATGGTAGGAATCCTCTTCCACATGGTCCCCAAGCACCTTCGTAATCTCGCTGCCCAAAATGGTGCCGAAGGTCCGGTCCGTGTTGGAGACATCCACTTCAATGCTTCTCTTCTGGCCGGATGCAATGGCTTTCTTCAACTGTTTCAGCAGAACCTTTTCATCCAGCGTCTTCTCCAGCTGGAAATCATATACCTGTCTGGGGTCAAAGGTAATCTTCTGGCCGCCTTCCCGGGAACCGGACAGAATCTGCGTCAGGTCCACTGCCTTTAATCCCGGGTCCAGGTCCTCTCTCATTTTCAGCAGATCCATGCGGCCCACCAGTTCGTCCACGGTGTGCACACCCAGAGCAGCCATATACTCCCGCAGTTCCTGGGCGATAAATTTCATGAAATTTTCCACATATTCCGGTTTTCCACGGAAATTTTTCCGAAGCTCCGGATTCTGAGTGGCCACCCCCACAGGACAGGTGTCCAGGTTGCAGACCCGCATCATGACACAGCCCAGTGTCACAAGGGGCGCCGTGGCAAAGCCGAACTCCTCCGCTCCAAGTATGGCCGCAATGGCCACGTCCCGACCGCTCATCAGCTTTCCGTCTGTCTCTATGCGCACCTTTCTCCGCAGCCCGTTCATGATCAGGGTCTGGTGGGTCTCCGCCAGACCCAGCTCCCAGGGCAGTCCCGCATTGTGGATGGAGCTTCTGGGGGCCGCGCCGGTTCCTCCGTCGTACCCGGACACCAGAATCACCTGGGCTCCCGCTTTGGCCACGCCGGCCGCCACGGTTCCGACGCCGGCCTCGGACACCAGCTTTACGGATATCCGCGCCTCTTTATTTGCATTTTTCAAGTCATAGATCAGCTGGGCCAGGTCCTCAATGGAATAGATATCATGATGAGGCGGCGGCGAAATCAGGGAAACCCCCGGTGTGGAATGTCTGGTTCTGGCAATCCAGGGATATACCTTTCCCCCGGGAAGATGTCCGCCCTCGCCGGGCTTCGCCCCCTGGGCCATTTTGATCTGGATTTCCTTCGCGCTGACCAGATAACGGCTTGTGACGCCGAAACGCCCGCTGGCCACCTGCTTGATGGCGGAGCACCGGTCCTGTCCGTCCGGTCCCATCACCAGTCGCTCCGCCTCCTCTCCGCCCTCGCCGGAATTGCTCTTGCCGTGCAGGCGGTTCATTGCTATGGCCAGCGTCTCATGGGCCTCTTTGGAGATAGAGCCGTAAGACATGGCCCCGGTCTTGAATCGCGTCACGATACTTTCCACCGGCTCCACCTCTTCCAGGGGTACTTTCTTCTTCGGATAATTGAAATCCATCAGTCCCCGAAGGTTTTTCACGGAATGTTCGTCGTTCACCAGGGCGGTATACTGCTTAAACATGCCGTAATCCCCTCTTCTGGTGGATTCCTGCAGCATGTGAATGGTCTGGGGATTGTACAGATGCTGGTCTCCGCCGCTTCTCATCTTATGGTGTCCGGGACTGTCAAGGGTCAGGTCATTTCCAAGTCCCAGCGGATCAAAGGCCTGAGAGTGAAGAGCATCCACCTGCTTTTCCAGGTCTTTTAAGGTGATGCCGCCCACCCTGCAGACAGTATTGCTGAAATATCTGCCGATCACCTCCGGGTCAATGCCGATGGCCTCGAAAATCCGGGAGCCCTGATAGGACTGAATGGTGCTGATCCCCATTTTGGAAGCAATCTTCACAATGCCATGGAGCACCGCATTGTTGTAATCATTGACCGCCGCATAATAATCCTTATCCAGCAGTTTGTCGTCTATCAGCTCCTTGATGGTCTCCTGGGCCAGATAGGGATTGACCGCACAGGCTCCATACCCCAAAAGCGTTGCAAAATGATGGACCTCTCTAGGCTCCCCGGACTCCAGAATCAGCGCCACACGGGTTCTCTTCTTCGTCCGCACCAGATACTGGTTCAGCCGCGCATACTGACCACATTAGCGGAGGAAAGGCGGCGAGGGGCTTGTCAAACTGGAAAAAGCGCCTGAGGGCGGGCGCGCTGGCGC
>JAAWLQ010000229.1 GCA_022797995.1 Lachnospiraceae bacterium | reverse complement strand
CACTCTCCCGCTCCCAGCGGTACCAGTCCGGAATATGCTTAAACTCCGTCTCCCCCTCCTTCGCCTCCAGGAAGCCGTATTCCGTCAGTTCGTATTTCTTCCCACATGCACCACAGGAAAGTTCCGTGCCTTCTCCCAGCATTTTCCCCTCCGTCCCGCAGTGAGGGCATTTGTACAGAACCCGGTTCAGGCAATCAGCCCGGAAAGCCTCCCCTATCCGGATATTGTTTTCCTGCTGCCAGCGGAAATTATCAAAGGAAAATTGCTCCCGCAGGATCTCGTTCAGCTCCTCCGCCGTTTTCTCCCGGATATCCTCCACAGACAGCAGATATTCCATATCCGCGGACACATCCACCCGGCGGAGCTTTAGGTTATTATAGAGCGGGTCCCTGGCGAAAGCGCCGTAAGTGCGAATCATCACCACCGGAACTCCCAGAATCTTCAGGCATTTGCCCATGCTGTCCGGCAGAGGGGTGGCTGTCCCATCAAAGCTGTAACTGGCCTCCGGGAACATAAGCACGGAGCTGTTCAGCTTCTTCAGCGCATGCAGCATGTCCCGCACCAGCGTCATGTCCGTGATAAATTTCTTCGTGGGAATACAGCCGACGGCGCGCATGAGCCAGTTCTTCCCCACGAAGCCGTCCGATGTGCACACAATATTAAAAGGACGGGGGTACAGAATGGACGCGGCGATTTTCAGATCGATAAAGCTGGAATGATTCATCAGAATCAGGCAGGGTTCCCGCTTCCCCAGCCTTTCCATACCGATTTCCCGGTGTCTGAAATGGGTGGCCCGCAGATCTGACAGAGACAATACTTTCAGCAATAGCCTGAAAATCCACATGGGTCTCACCGGGCTCCGGTGCAGTCCCACCGGAAGTGCCAGTACTTCTTCGTAAGTCTTTTCTTTTACTTTTATCTTCATGTAGCCCCCTCATCTTTCGATTATCGCCTGTTCCTGTTCATTATATCATTCTTTTTACAAAAAAGGAACCAAATCCTGTCCTTATTTGTCTGTCACTCTATCAGGTAATGCGACAGCCGCTATCTTTCTGTTTTGAAACCTTGACGTATCCCCTGTGATTGCCGTACAATATCCTAATAAGCGACTTTCACAGCACACAGAAACGGAGAAAAATATGACTCAGGAAAATATGAACAAGCTACTGGAAATCGGTGTCCGGCTGTCCTCTGAACGGGATATCAACCGGCTGCTGGACCAGATTCTGTCATGCGTGATGGAACTGACTAAATGCGATGCGGGGACCCTGTATCTGTTGGACGAAGCTTCCCTTCGATTTAAAATTATGCGGAATAATACCCTGTGTACCAACTCGGGCAGCGACGGGCAACCAGTTGATCTTCCGCCGGTCCCCCTCAGTCGTGAAAATGTATGCGCCCTGTCACTTCTGGAGAACAGAACCATCCTGGTGGAAGATGTGCGGAATTGTGAAAAATACGATTTTTCCGGCCCAATCCGATATGATGCCATGACAGGCTACCATACCAGATCCATGCTTGTGGTGCCCATGTGCAATCGGGAAGGCCAGCCTGTGGGCGTCCTTCAGCTGATTAACGCACTGGATGAAAAAGGCCGAGTCTGCGCTTTCTCACCGGACATGGTGCTGATGGTGGAGTCCGTGTCTTCTCAGGCTGCCATTACAATCCAGAATGTGCGTTATATCAGGGAAATCCGGGAGCTGATTCTGTCTTTCGTCCGGGTGATGTCCTCCGCCGTTGACGAGAGAACTCCCTATAACGGCAGCCATCCACGCCATATGGCCGTCTATGGCAGTCGTTTCATCGATTATCTCAATTCCCGCCAGGATACTCCGCACTTTTCATCCGCTCGGAAAGAAGAACTTCTTATGAGCATCTGGCTGCACGACATCGGCAAACTGGTGACCCCGCTGGAAGTCATGAATAAGGCCAGACGCCTTTCTCCTCAGCAGTTTTCCTCCTTTGCCCACCGCATGGAAATCATTGGGCTCACCGCCGAAATCCGGCAGCTCAGAGGAGAACTTTCCCCGGAGGAAAAAGAGGCTCTGATCCGTGAGACGGAAGAAGCCCGGGCGCTGGTAGAGACAATTGATTCCACAGGTTTCCTGAAAGACGAACTTCTGGCACAGTTGAATGTGCTGCATGAAAAAGTTTACATTGACGCCGACGGGACATCCCATGCCTGGCTGATGCCGGACGAATACGCCATGCTTTCCATCCGAAAGGGAACGCTCTCCGAGGAAGAGCGGAAAATCATGGAAGAACATGTATCCATTACAGATAAGCTTCTTTCACAGATTCATTTCTCCGAAGACCTGTCCCATGTGCGGGAATGGGCGGCGGCACATCACGAGCTGCTGAATGGCAGAGGATATCCGAAGCATCTGAAAGGCGACGAAATACCTGCGGAGGTACGGATTATTACGATACTGGACATCTTTGACGCACTTACAGCCAGTGACCGCCCTTACAAAAAGGCAGTTCCTCTGGACCGGGCGCTTTCCATTCTCACAGAAAATGCCGACCGGGGCGAGCTGGACCCGGAACTGACGAAGCTGTTTATTGAGAGCAAATGCTGGGAAAATACTGAAGTATTATAGGAACATGGCAGGAAGCACGTTACCCGTTTCTATTGTGCGTCAATTTTCCTTGTTTTTCTACAATAGAGGCGTATTATAAAAGGCAAGACAGGTTTCTGTCATCAGTTTTTCGTTTTGGCAATTCAACTTTTTTATCGCGAGCTTTGTGTCTGCGCGCTGCCCGACACAGGTTCACGGCGCAAGGACGGATATATAAGGCAAAGCAGCGCAGAAATGAGGAAAAAATGAGACATGATTCATTCCGCAACTGGAAAAATGGTTTTGAGACCATGGACGGAGACAAGGGCAAATCGGAGAGCACTCCCGGGAAAAAGAATCCTTTCGGCAAGCTTATCGGCATTGCAGTTCTGGCGCTTGTCCTGCTGATTCTGGCGCTGAATTCCACTTATGAAATCAAGGAACAGGAGCAGGCTGTGCTGATCACTCTGGGCAAGGCCCAGGCAGTCACCGATCCCGGCCTGCATTTCAAGATTCCCTTTATCCAGCAGGTCCGGAAGGTGAACACAACCATTCAGGGATTCGCCATCGGCTACAACGTGGAAAACAATGAAGTTGACGAAGACGAATCACTGATGATTACCTCCGACTTTAATTTTATCGATGTGGACTTCTATGTGGAATACCGTTACAGTGATCCGGTAAAAGCGCTGTACTCTTCCCAGAATCCGCTGGATATCCTGAAAAACATCAGTCAGAGCTGTATTCGTACCGTGATCAGCAGCTACCCGGTGGACGACGTTCTGACCACCGGCAAAAATGAAATCCAGGCCTCCATCAGGGAAATGATTCTGGCCCGCCTGGCCCAGCATGATATCGGCATCCAGCTGGTCAATATCACCATTCAGGATTCCGAGCCGCCTACGGTGGAAGTCATGGAAGCATTCAAGGCCGTGGAAACTGCAAAGCAGGGTAAGGAAACCGCTCTGAACAATGCCAACAAATACCGCAATGAGCAGCTTCCCTCCGCTCAGGCTCAGGCCGACGGCATCATCAAGGACGCGGAAGCCCAGAAGCTGGAGCGTATCAATGAAGCCACCGCTCAGGTATCCCGTTTCAACGCAATGTATGAGGAATATATCAAGAATCCTGTGGTTACCAGGCAACGTATGTTCTATGAAGCCATGGAAAACGTAATGCCGGATCTGAAGGTTATCATCGAAAGCCCCGACGGCAATATGCAGACCATCTACCCGCTGGAATCCTTTACCGGAAACGGCGATGACGATACTTCTTCTCAGGGTGTCACACCCTCGAACCGCACCCCGGAAGAAACCAGGGAGCCGTAGCATGGAGTACTGAAACGGAACTATAAATCAGTCTCAGTACGAACATGCCCGGGAGAATTTTCAGATGTTCCCTTTACAGCTGAAAATTACTCCCCAGCAAGGGGCATGGAGTACTGAGACGGAACTATAATTAGGAGAATAAATATATGAAGACTTTTATGAAAACCTTTAGAAGAATCGTTCTGATTGTTATACTGTTTATGCTTTTAATCACCGGCGCATCCAGCATCGTCATCACCCGCGAAAACGAATACAGCCTTATTCGTCAGTTCGGAAGAATCGATCATGTTGTGGGCGAAGCTGGCATCAGCTTCAAGATTCCCTTCCTCCAGAGCGTGGATAAGCTGCCAAAGCAGGTTATGCTGTACGATCTGCCCTCTTCCGACGTCATTACCAGCGACAAGAAGACCATGATCTGTGACAGCTATATCCTGTGGCGTATTTCGGATCCGCTGAAATTTGCCCAGACCCTGAACTCTTCCATCTTAGGCGCGGAAGACCGGTTGAATGTCAATGTATATAACTCCACCAAAAATGTTATCAGCAGCATCACACAGGACAATGTGATCTCCGGGCGGGACGGGGAACTGTCAGCGGCCATTATCGCCAACATCGGCGACTCCTTCGATCAATACGGCATCGAGATTCTGGCCATCGAGACGAAAAAGCTTGACCTTCCCGGCGGTAACAAATCCGCAGTGTACGAGCGCATGATATCCGAGCGGAACAATATCGCCGCTACCTATACGGCGGAGGGAAGCTCCGAGGCGCAGATTATCAGGAATACCACCGACAAGGAGGTAAACGTCCTGCTGTCCGAGGCGGAGAAGGAAGCCGCCATCCTGATTGCCGAAGGGGAAGCAGAATACATGCGAATACTTTCCGAAGCTTACAACGACGAATCCAAGCAGGAATTCTATTCCTTCGTAAGAGGCCTGGACGCCCTGAAAGTATCCATGCAGGGGAAAAACAAGACAGTCATCCTGTCTCCCGATTCTCCCATTGCACAGATATTCTATGGCGGACAATGACGGCGGCATAAATTCTGGCGATATTTTTTACCATTGTGATATTTCGATATTTCAGGCAGAGGTATCACGCTTCACAGCGATACCTCTCACAAGGGCTCTCCCCTCCACGGGGGGAGCTCTGTTGTTATCAGTCGATAATACTCCCTTTCTCTCAGTGTAATCCTGGAATCATAGACAAATCCCAGCTTTCGGCACAGCCTGATGGAAGGAAGATTTTCCGTCTCCACCAGAGCCTGAATCTTCGTAAATCCCAGCGCCGCAGAGGCATAGGCCAGAATCGCCTCACAGACTTCACAGGCATATCCGTTTCCCTGCCAGGGAACACCGATGATAAATCCCAGCTCCGGCTCCTCGAACCCCTCTCGATAGGAAATGCCGGCTCTGCCAATCACCGCGCCGCTTTCCTTTTCCACCACGGTCCAGACACCAAACCCATAAAAAGTATACACCTTTTCAATATATTCCCGGACATACTGCTTCTCCTGCTCCACCTCCGGATACAGCGTTTCCATATATCTGGTAATGGCAGGATTGCTGTATATCCGGTAAAAGACATCCACATCCTCCGGCGTTGTCTCCCGGACAAGACATCTCTCCGTCTCCAGAATATTCCAGGGAATCCCTTTCAGCCTCCGGTACACCCGCTCCACATACTCCGGCTCCAGCTCCTCCGGATCCTCCACCGCGAACAGATAGGATGAGAAATCCTGGTCCCGGTTGCCGGAATGGAGATAGATCAGCACCGCCTCTCCATCCTCCCGCAGCTTCTCTGCAGTATCTTTGTCATCCGTCACATACAGGGTCTGTTCCGTCCCGTTTACAGAAACCTTTCTCTTTTTTAAATACATCCCGCTTCCCCCTTTACGATACCGCCTTTTTCGGTTACAATCACTATAACATGAATTACATTATAAACTATTTTCATCAGAAAGGACACCTATTATGGCAAAAAATCCGATTGTAACCATTACCATGAACGACGACAGTGTCATCCGTCTGGAACTGTATCCCGATGTGGCACCCATTTCCGTGAACAATTTCATCAGCCTCATAAACAAAAAGTTCTATGACGGCCTGATATTCCATCGCGTCATCAGAGGCTTCATGATTCAGGGCGGCTGCCCTGAGGGTACCGGCATGGGTGATCCCGGATACAGTATCAAGGGAGAGTTCTCTCAAAACGGCGTGCCCAACGACCTGAAGCATACTGCCGGCGTACTGTCCATGGCCCGGTCCATGCAGCCCGACTCCGCCGGCTCTCAGTTTTTCATCATGCATAAGAATGCACCGCATCTGGACGGAGCGTATGCCGCCTTCGGGAAAGTGATTGAAGGTATGGATGTGGTTAACAGAATTGCCGAGACACCCACAGACAGCTATTCCGACCGGCCTTATGAGAATCAGGTCATGAAAAGTGTAACGGTAGATACCTTCGGCGTGGAATATCCGGAACCGGAAAAGTGCTGAAATACACCCCATTATCGCCTGCAGTCCGACCGCAGTTGATAATGGGGTTTCTTCAGTTACAGATGCCTTCCAAATCGAACACTGTATTTTCAGTCATCTGCAATCTCCCTGTCCCACACTCTGGCCGTTCCCGGCTCATA
>JAAWLQ010000228.1 GCA_022797995.1 Lachnospiraceae bacterium | reverse complement strand
CGTATTCCGTGTGATAGAGGATACAGGCCCCGCAGACCAGCAGAAGAACATTCAGCTGAGCCATGAGCTGCCAGTTGGCATCCATCAGAATGTGAAAAGGGTTGCCGGGCTGAGTGGTGAACATGGTGGTACGGACTGTCATATTGACTATGGGGACAAGTCCGGCCAGCAGTCCGCCGCCCAGAAAGGCAGGGATATAGCCGGTGCGCTTCAGCTTCCGGGTTTCCAGGGAGGACAATGGGAGGATACCTGTGGTGGTCTTCATCAGCGCAGCCTCCTTTCCTGATTGTCCGCATCTATCATGGCCAGAAACGTTTCCTCCAGATTATAGGTGGGGAAGCCGGAGTTTTCCGCGTAGCCCTCCAACTCCTGAAGCGGGCCTTCAAACAGCAACCGGCCGTGATTTAAAATTCCAATGTCGTCAGCCATCAGCTCCACTTCGGGCAGCAGATGGGAGGAGACCAGGACAGTGCAGTCATATTTTTCCGGAAGAGAACGGACCAGCGTGCGGATTTCATGAATGCCTACCGGGTCCAGGCCGTTGGTGGGTTCGTCCAGAATCAGAATGGGCGGGTGCCCGATTAATGCGCCGGCCAGCCCCAGTCGCTGTTTCATGCCCAGGGAATATCGCCTGGCCAGTTTCCTTCTGTGCTCTGTCAGTCCCACCAGCTCAAGAGCATCATCCACGGCTGATTTCGGAAGTCCCAGGATACGACGGATAATCTCCAGATTTTCTTCGCCGGTGAGATTCCCGTAAAAGGCAGGAGCTTCGATGAAGGAACCGATGTCCTTTAAAATGGAAATCCTGTCTTTCGGGTAAGATTTATGGTCAATATGAAAAGTACCTTCCGTGGGACTGGTCAATCCCAGGAACATTTTCATGGTGGTGGACTTTCCGGCGCCATTGGGGCCCAGAAAGCCATAGACACTTCCTCTGCGGATGTGCAGATTCAGATGGGATACGGCGGTAAAATCGCCGTAGGATTTTGTGAGATCCATGGTCTCAATGATATTGCGGCTGCTCATTTTTGAACTCCTTTCTGTTACCGTTTTCATATGTTTTGTATTTCTTATGAGAGCAGTATAAGACCTGCAGTTTACAATAACTTTTCCATAACCTTACGGTTACCTTACATTTGAAAGCCGAAGATGCAAAGCTGCGCTGAAAGTGATATGATAAAGGTCAGATATCCGGAGCGTGAAAGGTATGTGTACATAGCATGAAAAGCATGTGCATGACAAAATGGAATCAGGAGAGAAGCTATGTTGAAAGAGAAGAAAATTTTGCTGGTGGACGATGAAATACAGCTGCGGGATATGGTGGTCTCCATTCTGCAGCAGGAAGGATATACCCGGATACGGACGGCGGGAAATGTGCGGGAGGCATTGGAACTTGCGGAAAACTGGCGGCCCCATTTATGTATTCTGGATGTCATGCTACCGGATGGAGACGGCTTTTCCCTTTTTACTCAGCTGCGGAAAATCACGGATATCCCGGTGCTTTATCTGACAGCCCGGGGCGAGGAAGAGGACAAATTCCGGGGGTTCGGGCTGGGTGCGGACGACTATGTGGTAAAGCCTTTTCTGCCCCGGGAGCTGCTGTTCCGCATTGGGGCTATTCTGCGGCGCACTTATAAGGAAGAAACGGGCAGAGTGAAGCTGGCGGCCTGTGAAGTAGACTTTGAGAGGGCTGAGATTCTGCGGGGAGAAGAGCATTTACCGCTGACGGCAAAAGAATATGAGATTCTGACCGCGCTGTATCGGAATGCAGGCCGCATTGTCACCATAGACGGCCTCTGTGAGGCGGCCTGGGGAGAGAATCCCTATGGCTATGAGAATTCTCTCATGGCCCATATTCGACGGATTCGGGAGAAGATAGAAGAGAATCCGTCGAAACCGGTATCTTTGCTGACGGTGAAGGGATTGGGCTATAAACTGGTGACAGGGGAAAAACGATGAAGAAGACGTTAAGACTGATCAGACGTTTTCTGCTGCTGATGATCTGCATTGTGCCGTTATTGTTTATCCTGAATATTGCTTTGCTGGCTAAGGCAACCTGGGGGGAGAGAAGTGCTAACGGCGGGTGGACTGCGGCAAGAGAGATCGGAGAGCTTCTGGTGCGGGAGGAGAACGGAGAATATACTTTGGCCGAAGAGGGACGCAGGATTTTGGAGACGTATGAGGCCTGGGGAATTCTGGTGGAGGATGGAAGCGGCGATGTGGTATGGCACAGTGACAATCTGCCGGAGGAGATTCCGCTGCATTATTCTGTGGCGGAGATTTCCTGGCACACCAGAGGCTATATTGCGGATTATCCTACCACAACCGGCGCCAGAGGAGCCGATCTGGTGATTTTGGGACATCCCAAAACCGCGTACTGGAAACTCTTGTGGAATACTTTTGACTATGACGTCATTGCAGGAGCACCGAAGACCATTCTGGCCTTCCTGGCGCTGAACGGCGCATTGGTTTTTGTGATTTATATGGTGCTGGCCGGACGCATTATGGGTTCTGTGAAACCTGTTGTCAGAGGAATGGAAGCGGTGCCCGAGGAAGAAGTGTATGTACGGGAGAAGGGGCTGCTGTCTGAGGTGGCGGCTGCGGTAAACCGGGTGAATGAAAAGCTGCGGGCTCAGGAGCGGGCTCTGCGAAAAAAAGAGAATGCCAGAGCCGGTTGGATATCCGGAGTATCTCATGATATCCGGACGCCTCTTTCCATGGTGATGGGGTATGCGGCAGAGCTGGAAACGGATGAGAGCCTTCCCACAGAGGCGAGAAAAAAAGCCGGGGTCATCCGGCGGCAGAGTGTCAAGATGAAAAATCTTGTGGGAGATCTGAACCTGGCATCGAAGCTGGAGTATCAGATGCAGCCTCTGAAGCTGGAGAATCTGAATCTGACGGCAGTGCTGCGTCAGGCGGTGGTGGATTTCATGAATCTGGATCCGGAGGAGAAGTATCCTGTCAGTTTCCAATGCCCGGAAGACAGGGCAGTGTCCTTACAGGGAGATAAGATGCTGCTGCAGAGAGCGATTTACAATGTGCTGAGTAATTCTCAGATGCATAATCCGGAGGGCTGTCATATTGATGTGTGCCTGCAGGAGGGAGAGGGGATGGCGCATATCTTTCTGACAGACGACGGAGTGGGCGTTGACGATGAGAGATTGAAGGAAATTGCGAATACGCCTCATTATATGATGGGCAGCGGAAGCGGAACACAGCTGCGCCACGGGCTGGGGTTGTTGATTGTGCGCCAGATAGCGCAGGCCCACGGGGGAAGCATCCGCATTGACCATGGGCCGTCGGGAGGATTTCTGGTGGAATTTACGCTTTCCACAATGAACGGTCGGGCAGTACGGTAGCCTGCGGAATGCTCCACGGCAGTTCAGTGGCTGGGCTGAATTGCCACATATCTGTTACCGGATCTGCGGCTGCGGGACACGGTGTCCGGAGACTGGGCATTGACAGGCTTGTCCATCCTCTCCTTCTGATAAAAGCATAGGGCATTGTCCAGCTTTAAGGTGTCCAGCAGCTCTCTGCTTCCGGAAACCTTCCGATAAAGCTGTACGGTACCAATACCCGCGGAACCTGCCAGAAGAGGGAGCTTTGATTTCTTCCCTTCGGGAGATTCATATTGCAGGCGCAGCATTTCCGCTTTGGTGCAGCTGCCGGATATCTTGATAACCGCCGATTTGCCCTTTGCAAGGATATGCCAGACAAAACGTTTCCCGGTTTCCTTTGTCTCCCATTTACAGCGGCTGAAACTGAAGTCTTCTCCCATATAAGTCAGCTGCATCATGAGCCGGCCTCGCAGGGGAAACCACAGGAATCTGGGGCAGAATCCGCTCATGGCCAGAACAGAATGACGCAGGGGACCGCCGGTACGCTGACTGGAAAGCCTGCCACAGGCGAACTGAAACCAGGGCCTGTTGAAACTTTTCCCCCAGTGCTTGTCGGCATAACCGTAACTGAGCTCGGGAACGACATCATAAGATATCCCGTCCAGCGTCACGCTGCCCCGGAAGAAACTGCGGATGCCCTCTCCGTGCCAGTAACTGTCCAATGCATTCAGAGCCTGGAAGAATTTCCCGCCCCAGATTCCCGTGTGACAGGATACGGCCTTGCGGACTTCCAGATCCCATTCCATGGAGCCGCTGTCTGTCATCAGGCAGCGGTGCCTGGCCTCTTCCCTGGTCACTTCCACGAATCCGGTGAGCTTGTCCTCACTGTACAGGCAATGACCGGTCTGGCCCTCCGAAACCTGCATGACCAGAGGATTTAAGGTAGTCTGCAGAGCGGAAATCGGATAGAAGGCGTGAAGCTGTCTGCCGTCGTTCCCCTCCGCATCAGGAAAGACACCGGCCTTGACCATCACATAAGAAGGCTTCATTCCGCGTTTTTTATAATAAGGATGCTGGCCGAAAATGGGCTTATCTCCGCCCAGCCCGGGATTCATCACGAAAAATTCTATAAAAAAATTACGAGTCTCTCCCGTGTCCGGCCGGAGGCCGGAAAAGGAATGCCACCAGCGCATATAGCCTTTTTTGGCCAGGGAGCCTCGTAACATACATGCATTTCTTGCCAAGTCGGATAAATTCATTCGGTATCTCGCTTTTATCTCATCATGCCGGCATGGCATGGTATCCGCAGCCTTTCGGCTATTTTCCTTTTCGTAAGAGGAATCTACTACATGTAGGTTCAACAGATTTTATTATAATACTATATATAGGATTTGACAAGAGTGTCAGGTAAAAAAAGTAAAAAATATGTTACAGTTCAGCCTTCGGCTAAACTGTAACTCTGATGCACACAAAACGCAAAGGAAATGCGTTTTGGCGCCCGAAAGTCTCGCAAAATTGCATAGAAACGCAATTTTGACTTCGCGGTGCCGTATGGCTGAACTGTTACAAAAATATTACGAAAGTGTTACAAGGGAAATAACGCCGGGAAATGGATGAAAAACTAATGTTATAGACTGAAAATGCATCGGCATGCGGTTGCAGATTTCCCAAAATCGGGATATACTTTAAAAAAAGTAGGGGGGAGGCTGCATATGCATATCCTGATTATAGAGGACGATGGGGATTTTCGCCGGGAGATGACAGATTTTCTGGAGAATTCCCTGTATCGGGTTACGGCGCCGGACGAATTTGGACAGATTGTTCCCCGGATTCCGGATGTCTGCCCGGATATTATATTGCTGGATTTGAATCTGCCGGGGAGGTCCGGCTTTGATATCTGTACGGAAATCCGTAAGGTTTCGGATATTCCCATTATTTTTGTCACCGGAAGCACCGACTCCATGGACGAGGTCACCGCACTTTTGAAAGGCGGGGACGACTATATCACGAAGCCCTTCCACCCATCCCTCCTGCTGGCCCATATAGGTGCGGTCTTAAAAAGGACGAAAAAGGGGACGGAAGAGCTGAAAATGGAATATGGAGGGGTGGAGCTGGACCTGGCCAGAGGCTGTATCCGTCATGGCGGCGATATTCGGGAGCTGACCAAAAATGAGCTGAAAATCTTAAACTGTCTGTTCCGGCACAGAGGAGAAATTGTGTCCCGCCAGGAGCTGATGGATTACCTGTGGGATAATGCGGTGTTCATAGACGATAATTCCCTGAGTGTGCATGTGACCCGAATCCGGGGCAAGCTGGAAGAACTGGGGGTATCGGATTTCATCCGGACGAAACGGGGAATGGGGTATTATATATGAAATTTACAGAGTATTGCAGAGATAAATTGCTGCTGGTGGTGCTTCAGCTATCCTGTATGCTGTTGCTGGCGGCTTTTTTGCGCATCACAAATTATCCACGGGGATGCAGGATGATTGTGCTGTTCTGCTGGATTCTGATTTTTCTGCTGTGGTTTTTCACGGAATATTACCGCAGGAGGCGGTATTTCAGGCGGATGGAGGAGATCCTGGAAGCGGCGGAGCAGAAGTACCTGCTGGGAGAGCTGATGCCGCCCTCCTTCCGGCTGGAGGACCAGCTTTACCGCATGATGATTCGGCTTTCCAACAAATCTGTGATAGAGCAGATTCGCAGGGAGGAGGATGCCCGAAAGGACTATCGGGAATACATTGAGAGCTGGGTTCATGAGATCAAGGCGCCCATTACGAATATTTATTTCCTGTGCGAGAAGCAAAAGGATGAGATTTCCAGGCGGATTCTGGGCCAGAACCGGAAGATAGAGAATTATGTGGACATGGCGCTGTTCTATGCCCGTTCGGACGAGGTTTACAGAGATTATCTGATCAGGGAGACCACGTTGCAGCAGACGGCGGAGGAGGTGGTTCGCAGGAACCGGGAGTATCTGATGGAGAATCATATGCAGGTACAGGTGGACTGCGGGGATACGGTGTATACCGATGTGAAATGGATTGCCTTTATCCTGAACCAGTTGATTCTGAACGCGGTGAAATATCGAGGGGACACAGAACCGGCCATATGGATTTATACGAATAAGGGACCGAAGGGCGGAGCCGTCCACCACCTTGAAGCACACGCCGCTCAAAGGCTCGTTCTCCGTGCC
>JAAWLQ010000227.1 GCA_022797995.1 Lachnospiraceae bacterium | reverse complement strand
GACATGCTGGCCAGGCTGGAAAACATGGTACTGATGGGGATGGACCTTCCTTTGGCGGCTATCAGACAGCAGATTGCCTCTGGTGTGGATCTTATTGTACATTTGGGGAGACTGCGGGATAAGTCTCGGCGGGTTTTGGAGATTATGGAGGTTATGAGCTGTGAGAAGAACGAAATTATGTTAAATCCCCTGTTTCTTTTTGAAGAGACAGGAGAGGATGACAACGGAATTATTGTCGGAAAACTGGAGAGGAAGGGGGAACTGCGGCATGGAGACAAGCTTAAAGCGGCGGGACTATCATAAATATCTCTGGAAAAAAGGGGAGAAATTCCGGACAGTTTTTATTTGTATCGGGATAACAGGAATTTTGGCATACTTTTTTTATCGTAGTTTTTGGGCAATGATTCCTCTTTCGGCAGTGGGAGTTGCCGCTTACTTTCAGTTTGGCAGAGATAAGGCGGAAAAGACCAGAGATGAACTTGCCGTTCAGTTCAGAGAATGTATTCTGTCGGTGGCCGCGTCTCTGCAGGCGGGATATTCTGTGGAAAATGCTTTTATAGAGTGCAGACAGGACATGGTGATGATGTATGGAGAGGAATCTCTGATCTGTGATGAGCTGAGCTTTATCAGAAGAGGTTTGAAAATCAATATCTCACTGGAAGAACTTCTCATGGATATGGCAAACCGGAGTGATTGTGACGATATTGCACAGTTTTCTCAGATATTTGCGCTGGCAAAGAGAAACGGCGGGAATATGTCGGAAATTATCAGGAGTTCCGCCGGTCAGATCGGAAAGCAGATCGAGCTGCGGCAGGAGATACAGATGCTGCTGGGCAGTAAGAAGATGGAGCTTACTATTATGAAGATAATGCCTTTTGGAATTTTGTTCTATATTAATATGGGTAATCCGGGGTATTTTGATTCTCTGTATCATAATCTGATGGGCATCGGCATTATGACAGGCTGTCTTGCATTGTATCTGGGAGCATATCTGATGGGAGAATATATTATGAAGGGAATTATGGCGGAAATGGCGTGAGGAGGTGATTTGATTGTATTGGATTATGCTGTTCATTTCAGCGGGATTTCTTGTGCTGCTGTTTCTGGCAAGAAAACAGGATACGGCGCCGGACACCCCATCCCTTCTGAAGCCCTTTTATAAAGCTGCAATGTATCTTTATAAGAAAATCTGCTCCAGAGTTACGGGTATTTTTGCTTCGGTGCAGGTGGAAAAGGATTTGCTTCGGCTTCATCCGGGCGAGGCAGGGGAATGTGTAAAGACGGAATATTATGTGAAGAAGATGGCAATTTTTCTGGCAATTATTGTGTTGGGCTCTTTGTTCGGCGCCGCGGCAAGGTTCAGCGCACAGGGAGCGGTCATTTTAGGAGAAGACGGCTCTCTTGTCCGGGGAAATTACAGGGAAGGCGCCAGGAAAATAGATCTGAAAGCGGAGTATGGGCAGCAACAGATGCATTTTCAGGTAAACGTGGAACCAATACTGCTGACAGGAGAGGAAGCGGATACACTCTTTACGGATTTTCTGGATAAACTGCCCGCCTGCATTCTGGGGGAAAACGAGAGCCTGGATAAAGTGGTCTGCGATCTGACGCTTGCAAAGAATTATGAAGATTTTCCCATAGATGTACAGTGGGAGAGCAGTAAGCCGGGGACTTTGAGCAGTACCGGCCGACTCTATACGGTGGAAGAGAAGGAGGAAGTAACACTTGAGCTGCAGCTGAGCTATGGGGAATACAAGATGACGGAGGAGATAAAGGTCACTGTGCTGCCGCCGGAGATTTCAGAGGAGGAGCAGCTGTATCAGGAGATGGAAGAACTGCTCCGGCGCTCGCAGGAGGAAAGCATGGAACAGGAGACGTGGAAACTGCCGGCGGAATGGCGCGGGGAAGGAATTCGCTGGAGCCAGAGTGTGGAGGATAACAGTATATTGCTGTGGATAGTATCCGTAGTGACCGCATTTATGGTATTTATGCTTTCAGACAAAGACCTGCATCAGCAGATTGAAAAAAGGAAAAAGAGTCTGAAAAAGGAATATCCAGGAATGGTACATAAACTTGCGTTGTTTGTAGGCGCAGGGATGACGATCAGGGGAGCATTTCAGAAACTGGCCGGAGATTATGAGGCAGACTGCCGGGATGGCGGCAGCCAGATATCTGCTTATGAAGAAGTGCTGTACACATGTCGTGAGCTGCGATCAGGTGTGTCCGAGGGTGCATCCTATGAGCATTTCGGAAAGAGAACGGAATTACAGGAATATATCAGACTGAGTACATTGCTTGCGCAGAATCTGAAAAAGGGAAACAGCACGCTGCTGGAAAGGCTGCGCGAAGAGGCGGATAAAGCTGCGGAGGAACGTCTGCAGCAGAGCAAAAAACTGGGAGAGGAAGCAGGAACAAAACTCCTTGTGCCAATGGTTCTTATGCTGGCGGTAGTAATGGCAATGATTATGATTCCCGCGCTTTCAAATATGTAAAGTAACTCTGACAGCCCGGTCCTGGTCCGAGTTATGGAGATGATGTAATTGTTCAGACATTGCTTTGAGATATGAATCATTGCTATATGTTCATGGGACATATCTGTATATCATTTTGCGAGGGAATGAGATTACTGCGTCAGATGAGAATAGATACAATTGCCAGCAGTTACGGCAATTCAGTTCAAGGCTGCCGATGCAGCAGAAAGAGAGGAAAAATGAGAGAATTAAAAGGTATGAGAGAATTAGTTACAGAGGAAGAAGGAATGGGAACGGTGGAAGTGATTCTGATTATTGTGGTTCTGGTAGGCCTGGTAATCATTTTCAAGGATCAGATTACAGACGTTGTGGAAAAACTGTTTGAAAAGATTACGACGCAGACGGAAACCGTGTAGAAGGAAAGATATGCATTGAAGAACAGGCAGGAGAAGAGATGAAAAATAAGAAAAGCAATGCGTATTTAACGGTGTGTGTCACTTTATGCCTGGCCGTCATTTTGTCCCTGTTTCTGGTGCTGCTGAGCGGAGCGCGCCAGAACGGGGGCAGAATGGAGGTGGAATGTGTTACGGATATTGGTCTGCAGAGCATTTTGGCGGAGTATCATCGCGAACTGATGAAACAATACAATCTTTTTGCCATTGACAATTCTTACGGTACAGCTCTGTGCAGCAAGACCAATACGGAAGCACATTTACGGAAATATCTGAGGAAGAATCTGGATTATGGAGATGTGTTCCTTTCCGGATACTTATACAGAGATTTCCTATCCCTGAGTCTGGAAGAGGTGGAACTGACAAAAGTGTCGTTAATGTCGGACTGTGAGGGCGGTATTTTCCGCAGGTGTGCGGTAGATGCCATCAAAGCAGATGTGGGACTGGAACTGTTGGAGGAACTTCAGGATTGGATGCAGACAATGGAGGTAAACGGACTTGAAGACGGGGATAATGAAGCGGAAAAACAGAGGCTGGATGCAGAGATCGCAGAATATGACGGTATGGAAATTGAAATCGAAGAAGACGAATGGGAGACCCTGGAGGTTAATAACCCGACAGACACCCTGGAAGCTCAGAAAAGGCTGGGAATTTTAAAGCTGGTGACAGAGGATGAAAGTACAATATCCTCTAATGTCATACATATGGAGAATCTGATACTGAACAGGATGGAGCAGGGGCAGATTAACCGGGGCAATCTGGAAATGGAAGTGGAGACAGATATCATAGAGAGATTTCTGTTCCAGGAGTATCTGCTGAAGTATATGGGGCATTACGGAACGGAATATGAGGAAGATGCCCTGCGGTATCAGATTGAATATCTGATAGCGGGAAAGGGAAATGATGTGGACAATCTGAAAAATATAGTAAACCGGCTGTGCGTAATCAGAGAGGCGGCAAATGCCATTTACCTTTGGTCCAACAGTGCGAAGAGGGCAGAGATAGCGGCCATTGCCGGAGCGGTATGCACGCTGATTACACTGCCGCAGCTGACGTCCCTTCTGGAGGCGGCAATTCTCCTGGCGTGGGCTTATGCGGAAAGCATTTATGATGTCAAATCCCTTCTGGCAGGAGGCAGGATTCCGCTTGTCAAAGATGACAGCAGCTGGCATTACAGCCTTTCCTCGGCTTTGGGTGGAAAGCTGCAGGAGACATCCCGGGAAGGGAACGGACTGAGCTATGCGGACTATCTGAGGATTTTTATGATGATGACAGATCTGGACACGCTTACGGCCCGCGCCATGAATATGGTGGAAGCGGATATCAGGAATACTCCCGGTAATTCCGGGTTCAGGCTGGATGGCTGCTATGAGACTGTGGAAGCACGCATTCGAATCGGCAGTGCGCATGGTCACCAATATGAAATAACCAGAATGGCAGGCTATCATTGACGGAAAGTGAGGTGAACAGGGATGTCCTTTTCATGGAGCGGTAAAAAGAACCGGAAACTGTCAACCACAAATCAAAATCCTTCTCCGACCTTTCAAAGAAAAAATCATATGCAGAATTCTGCCCGGAATTCTGTGTCAATTACGGACGCAGACAGAAAACGTCCGTCCTTGCTTAACCGTTTCATGGAGAGGATATCTCTGTTTACTTTCCTGTCCCGAAAGGCAGACGCGAGTATGACTGTGGAGGCTTCTATTCTGCTTCCCATGTTTTTGTTCTTCTTTCTGAACCTGGGATGTGCCATAGAGATGATCCGGCTGCACGGAAACCTGCAGCTGGCGTTATGGCAGATTGGAAGCAAGCTTTCCGTGTATGGATATGCGGTGAGCAGCGGGGAAATGCCAAAGGAGGACGGAGGAGAAGACTGGTGGAAAGAGCTGGCGGGAGTGGCATTTGCATCTTCTTATGTGAAAGGGCAGATGATAAAGTCTGCCGGAGAAGAATATCTGAACCACTCTCCGCTGAGAAACGGAGCGGGAGGCCTGCAATTTTGGGAGAGTGAAATATTTGGCTCAAAGGATGAAATCGACATTGTTGTCACTTATTCGGTATCTCCCTGGAGCGGAGTGATTGGAATTCCTCCTTTCCGAATGGCAAACAGATATTATGCCCATATCTGGAATGGATATGGACTGGACGGGGAAGAGGAAGATACCCGGATTGTCTATATCACAGAAACAGGTACCGTATATCATCTGACAAAAAGCTGTACCCATTTGCAGCTTTCAGTCAGTCTGATTTCTGCGGACGAGGTGAGTGATGCCAGAAACCAGTATGGTGGGAAATATCATCCCTGCGAAAGATGTGCCCGAGGGAGTGTACCATCCGTTTTCTATATTACAGATGAGGGGAATCGATATCATTATGACAGAGAATGCTCCGGACTGAAGCGCACGATATACTCAATAAGTATGGAGGAAGCAGTGGAAGAAGGGTATCGCGCCTGCAGTCGATGCGGACATTGAGTGACCGGAATCAGATGACAGGGAGGAAGGCACTGTGGTAAGAGGGTACCGAGGTAAGAAGGCACATCAGATAAAAAGTGTAAAATGATTCGGGGGGAAGCTATGTGGTTAACTTTGCTGACAACAATCTGGCTTTTGACGGGAAGTGTGATGGATATACGAAAACGCCGGGTATCGGTATGGCTGCTTCTGGCAGGGGGTGTTTTTGCGGTGACAGTGTCATTTTTACAGTGTACCGGTGGTGAAAGGGAGTATGTTGATATTCTGAAAGGGACATTTCCGGGACTCGCTTTTCTGGTTATAGCCTTTATAACTCAAAAGGCGGGATACGGAGACGGCATTGTGCTGTTATGTCTGGGCATATTGTCGGGAGGAGGGAAAAGCCTGCTGCTTTTTGGACTCAGTCTGTTTTTGATTTCGATTTTTTCTCTGGTTCTGTTGATTTTAAGAAAAGCAGGACGCAATACACGAATTCCGTATTTGCCCTTTTTGACGGCGGCATGGCTGATTACTGCCATGCTGATAGAGGCGTAAAAGAAGTTCAGGATGGTCACAGGGATATACGGAATATTTTTCTTATTCTAAGAAAATGGGAAAGGAAAAGCGGATGAAAAAAGAAAATGCTTATTTCACAGTGGAGGCGGCGTTGGTATTTCCTATGGTAATCAGCGTAATTTTGTTTGTCATTTATATGCTGATATTTCAATATGACAGATGTCTGCTGGAACAGGATCTGGGAGCCATGGCCCTCTGGGGGAGCCGGGTGGAAACACCCTCCGGAGTATCCCTGGAGGACCTGACCAGGCAGAGAATGGCGGCTATGTACAGAGAGAAATATGCTGTATGGCAGATTACGGCACTGGATGCTTCTCTGGAAAGAAATTGTTTTTCTGTGGAAGGGGCGGGACAGTTGACATTTCCGCTGCCGGGCTGGAACTTCTGGAGCAGAAAAAACGTGTGGAGTGCAAAGGCCGATTATCATTATGATCGTGTGTCTCCTGTGACTTTTGTGCGTTTATGTCACAGATTTTTGAAAGGCGAAGAGGAAGGAGACGACTGAAATGCTGCAGATGGAATATATCAGAAATTTAAACTGTAATTACGAAAGAATTTTACTGGAAGAAAAGCCGGAAG
>JAAWLQ010000226.1 GCA_022797995.1 Lachnospiraceae bacterium | reverse complement strand
TAAGCCCGCCCAGCCCCCAGAGAAATTACGGACGCATGAACTTGCGGCCGGAAGTTCTCTGCGGGAAAAGGGGCTGGATGGGCTTATGCGGAACTGGAATAGGAGAAAAAGAGATGGAAAAAAGGAATGTGGAAAAAATGTGGATTGCCGATCAGGGGGACGGAACCTACCGTAACCCCATCCTTTACACGGACTATTCGGATCCGGATGCAATCCGTGTGGGGGAAGACTACTTTATGGTGGCTTCCAGCTTCAGCAACGCGCCGTCGGTGCCGTTGTTGCACTCCAGGGACCTGGTTAACTGGAAGGTGGTCAATTATGTCATGGACAGGCTGCCCTATGAGCGGTATGATAAGCCGGCTCATGGCTGCGGCGCCTGGGCGCCTGCTATTCGTTATCACGAGGGCGTTTATTATGTGTTTATTCCTTTTCCGGACGAAGGAATTCTGATGTGCCGGACCAGAGACCCCTTCGGAAAGTGGGAAGAGCCGGTGTGTGTGAAGAAAAATATCGGCTGGATTGACCCCTGTCCATTCTGGGATGATGACGGGAAGGCTTATCTGGTGAACGGCTTTGCCAACAGCCGCATCGGCTTTAAGAGTGCGCTGTATATATCCCCCCTGAGTCCGGACGGGACTATCGTTCTCGGTCGCGGGGAAGAGGGCCGCTTTGTGTATGACGGTCATGCCACCCAGCCTACCATCGAGGGGCCGAAGCTTTACAAGAGAAACGGATATTATTACATATTTGCACCGGCGGGCGGCGTGAAGACAGGGTGGCAGACGGTGCTGCGTTCCCGCAATATCTACGGACCTTACGAAGAGAAAATCGTCATGCGTCAGGGGAACAGTCCTGTCAACGGACCTCACCAGGGAGCCTGGGTGGACACGCCTCAGGGAGAAGACTGGTTCCTGCATTTCCAGGATGTGGGAAATGCGGGAAGGGTCGTGCATTTACAGCCCATGCGCTGGGTGAATGACTGGCCGGTAATCGGCGTGGATGAGGACAACGACGGCTGCGGAGAGCCGGTGATGCAGTACAGGAAACCGGCCACGGGAGCAGAGAACTCCCAGCTTCCGGATGCGCCGGAGGACAGTGATTTCTTCGACGGGAAAGAACTGGGACTGCAGTGGCAGTGGAATGCTAATTATAAGAAGGAATGGTATTCTCTGGATGGGAACGGACTGACCTTATCCGCACAGAAAGTGGAGGAAGGTCTGCCGCTGTGCGATGTGCCCAATCTGCTTCTTCAGAAATGGCCTGCGCCGGAATTTGCAGTTACAGCCTGTCTGCATCTGGAGGCCATGGAAGATGGGGACATATGTGGCATGATTTCCCTGGGAGGCCGTTATGACAGTATCCTGGTCTGCCGCAGGAACGGGAAGCTGACGCTGCATCAGAGAACCGGATTGTTTGAGACCAGAGAAGAGACGGAGACGGAGCTGGAATCTTTGGCCGGAGATACACTGTACATCAGAATGCGCGTGGAGAAGGAAAGCAGAATATCCTGGGAAGCCGGTGACAGCGAAGAAAATCTGCATCCGGTGGGAACCGTGACAGAAGCCCTGCCCGGTAGATGGGTGGGCGTGAAGTCCGGTCTGGTGGCCATACATGAAGGAGGAGGCAGCTGCGGCAAGCTGGTGGCAGAGGGCTTTGTGTACGGGGCATGAAGCATTTTGTGACGGAACTATAATAGGAGAAAAAAACAATGAACAGAATATATAACAATCCGGTACAAAGGGGATTCTTCCCCGACCCGTCCGTGATTCGGGTGGGAGACGATTATTACATGGTGAATTCCAGCTTTCAGTATTTCCCGGCGATTCCCATATCTCATTCCAGGGACATGGTGCACTGGCATATCATCGGCCATGCCATTGCCAACTCTGAGTGGCTGGATATCAGCGATATCCGGGATTCTCACGGAATCTGGGCGCCGGATATCTCTTATGTGGATGGAAAATTTTATGTCTTCGCCACCCTTCGGCTGAACGCGGATGGAAAACGGGACAACAATGTGATGCGGCGTCAGCTGGTGATGGTATCCGACAGGCCCGAGGGCCCTTACAGCAAGCCTGTCTGCCTGGAGGTGGATAATATCGACCCTTCTCATTTCGTGGATACTGACGGCAGGCGGTATATGATCACAGCAAACGCGGCGCAGGCGGTGCCGCTTTCGGAGGACAGTCTGAAGCTTGCGGGAGAGAGTCGTACCGTGTGGAATGGAACCGGCGAGCGTTGCTCGGAGGGGCCCCATGTGCTGAAAAAAGGAGATTATTACTATGCCATGGTGGCGGAAGGGGGAACCGGTTATGGACATGGCATCAATGTAGCCAGGAGCAAAGAGTTGTTCGGAGAATACGAAGAATCCCCCTATAATCCCGTAATGCGCCAGAAAAATCCCGATGCTCCTATTCAGCGTGCGGGACATGGAAAGTTGGTGCAGGATCAGAACGGCCAGTGGTGGTGCTATTATCTCTGCGGCCGGCCTAACGGCGGGAACTATACGACTGTTGGGCGGGAGACTGCGCTGGATCCGGTGCAGTGGACGGAGGACGGATGGTTTACCGTAAACGAGGGCAGAGGCCCCAGCCTGGAGCAGGCGGCGCCGGAGCTTCCCGAGTGTGTGTATGAGAGGAATCTTTTTGATGATTTCAACGAAGAGAAGCTGAATCTGGAATGGGAGTTCGTGCGCAATCCTGACAACGGTTCCTGGTCTCTGACGGAGCGTCCCGGATTCTTCCGGATATGGACCCGAGACGGACAGCTGAACGAAATCCGCGCGAAGAATACACTGCTTCGGCGAGAGCAGGAGCTTTCCTATCAGGCGGAGACTAAGGTGGAATTTTACCCGGATAAAAACGGTGAACAGGCCGGACTGACCTGCTATTACAGCACAGCGACCTATGCCAGATGTGCCCTGTGCTATGAGGAGGGCAGGAAACTTCAGCTGGTAATCAACCGCAATCATGGAGAGGAGCTGATTGCCGAAGTGCCGGATGTGAAGGAATGCCCCGTTTATCTCAGAGTGGAAGTGGAGGGACTGACCAGGACTTTCTTCTATAGCTATGACGGGGACGGGTGGACAGAGATAGGCGTATTGGAGAACTGTATCTATCTCTGTGACGAGGGCGTGCCCGACGACCGCAAGCGCCACACAGGGACTCTGGTGGGAATCTATGCCAACAATGGTGGCTGCGGCAGCAGGAAAGCGGCAGATTTTGATTATTTCAGATATGATGACTGAGGCGGAGTTTTTTGCAGGATTGATGCAGAAATGTTCCGACAGAGAAACGATCGGCCCGGATTAAGAATGTAATACGTAATTAAAATGCAGGGACACCCTCCATAGAAATGGACGTGGTGTCCCTGTGTGAATGTTACCACCAGTAAGGAATCTTCCAGTGAAAAACTGCCCTGTGAGAAATGGGCGGAAGAATGTTGTCAAGCCATGTTTCAAAACGATGGACAAACGATGATAACTGGGGTATGATGAAAGAACAGATATGGCAACAGTCTTTTATTGCATTATGAAGGGGAAGGAAGTGAATGTATATGTCTTCCAGAACATTTTTATGGATAGAGGATAGAAAGGGTAAAGCAAGTCTCAAAGGGGAATATTGGAGAATGTTGGACGAAATCATGTTGTGAATGGGACAATCGAAAAAAAGATGATATTTGCGGACTGGATGACAGAAGGATGACGATATATGATAAAATGAAAAGCATATATATGAATACATGCCTTGAGAAGCAATTTCAGGCGGTAGGGCTGGAGGTAGTAGTATGATTACAATTTTCAGAGACAGACAGGATATACCGCAGGGCATGGAATATATAGAATTAAATGATATATTTTTCAATCAAAATACGGCAGCTTTCATAGATAAGAGAGCGGAGAAGATTATTGAAATAATTGATGATGCAAGGCTGATGGGTAAATATAAAATAAGCTCAAGATTTAATGGCGTTGTATTAGATATTGACAAGCTTTCAGCGGGGTGTAAAACAGTGCTGAATGTTCTGTATTACCCGAATAAAGCGTTCTGCCTGAAAGAGTGTGGGAATAATGCTTTAGAGCTTATATATGCTTTGGAGAAAGGATATGTGTACAGCGAATATGCGCTGATTCCCTTTACCATGAACTCTGTTGTGGTACAGACTAAGACAGGTAAAAAAGTAATAAACGATTATGAAGAATTAAAGGAGTGGTGGAATTATGAAGAGTGAGCCTAGAGTCATGGAACATTTTTCGACAGTTCACACTTCGTTTGTTGTGGACTTCACATTTAAAAATAATATTACAATTCTGATGGGAGATTCCGGTACGGGCAAAACAGCAATATTTTCCTTTATCAGAGAGTGTACGATTGCTAATCCGAAGATAATGTGTTTTAATTACCTGGATTATCAGAAGAATATAATAGAGTTTATAAGTAAGGTGGAGGGAAAACTGATTGTAATTGATAACGCAGATATTCTGCTGGATGATGATACGAGAAAGTATATCTCTCTTGATGAGAAAAATCAGTATCTGATTATTGGAAGAAATCCGAAGAATCTTTTTGCAACCAGAGAGAACTTATTTGAGCTTGTAAGTGAGAAGATGGGAGAACAGACGAGATTTATGATGAAAGAGTACTTGTTTTAGAATTGAAAAACGTTACAAAATAATAGCAGGAGGTTACACATGAGCAGACTATGGTATGAGCAGGCGGCGACCTGCTGGGACGAGGCACTGCCCATCGGAAACGGAAGATTGGGGGCCATGGTGTTCGGCAGCGTTGGCAGAAAGCATCTGCAGCTGAACGAGGAGACCGTATGGTACGGCGGGCCTCGGGACCGGCATAATCCGGATGCGCTGAAGAACCTGGGGAAGGTGCGACAACTGATTTACGGGGGAAAGATCGAAGAAGCGGAGGCACTGATGAAGTATGCGTTCTCAGGAATGCCTCAGAGCGAGAGGCCTTATCAGAGTCTGGGTGACCTGTGGATAGAGATGAAGGGAGCGAAAGGGGCGGTGGAGGACTACAGGCGGGAGCTTTCACTGGATGAGGCCACGGCAACCGTCTCTTACCGCATGGGAGAGAAGAACTATAAGGAGAAATATTTTGTGTCTGCGCCTGCCAGCATTCTGGCAGGGGAGATCAGCGTCTGCGGAGGAACCGTGTCGCTGGATATTATGCTGGATCGGGAACGATTCTATGAGAAGGTGGAAGGCGCAGGAGAGGATACATTACTGCTGAAGGGATGTCTGGGAGACGGGGGGCTGGATTTCCGCATCGCCTGCAGAGTTCGTGCGGAAGGCGGAACGGTGAGCCGTATCGGAGAGCATCTGTTGGTGAGAGATGCGAAAAAAGTGTTCCTGTATCTGACCGGGGGGACTCCTTTCTGGCAGATTCAGCAGGACAGGAAGGATGTGCCGGATGCGGATATTCGTCTGACTGTGCAGGAGAGGCAGGATTATATTGCCGACCTGGAGAGAGAGATTCTGGAGCGTCTGGACAAGGCGGCGGCAAAGGACATGGAGGCGCTTTGGCAGGAACACGTGGAGGATTACCGCGCGTTGTACGGTAGGGTGGAGCTGGAGCTTCCGGAGGATAGAGAACTGGAAGCGCTGCCTACAGACCGGCGGCTGGAGCTGGTGAAGCAGGGCGGCATAGATACCGGATTGGTGAAGACCTATTTTGATATGGGAAGATATCTGTTGATATCCAGCAGTCGCCCGGGAACACTGCCCGCCAACCTTCAGGGAATCTGGAACGGGAATATGAAGCCGCCATGGGATTCCAAATATACTATTAATATCAACGCGGAGATGAATTACTGGCCGGCGGAGGTCTGTAATCTGGGAGAATGCCATGAACCGCTGTTTGGGCTGTTGCAGAGGCTTCTGAAAAACGGGCGGCTGACGGCGGAGAGAATGTACGGCTGCAGAGGCTTTGTGGCCCATCACAACACGGATATCTGGGCAGACACGGTACCTCAGGATCTCTATATACCGGCTACTTACTGGGTCATGGGCGGAGTCTGGCTCTGTACCCACATCCGGATGCACTATGACTATAACCGTGATATCCGCTGGCTGGCGGAGATGGTGGACGTGCTGGAGGGAGCCGTATTGTTCCTGGAGGATTTTCTGGAGGAAAAGGATGGAGAATACCTGATCTGTCCCTCCGTTTCCCCGGAAAATACTTACATCATGGAGGATGGAACCAAAGGGAGAATCTGTGTCAGCTCCACCATGGACAACCAGCTGCTGAGACAGCTGTTGCAGGATTATCTGTATGTGATGAAGGAGCTGCGGGAAAATGGAGCCCTGGAAGAGACAAGTGAACGCAAGGCTGTGATGGAGAAAGCGGAAGAGATTCTGCGCAGTCTGCCCGGGGAGCAGGTGGGCAGGCACGGACAGATTATGGAATGGCGCAGGGATTACGAGGAAGCGGAACCGGGCCACCGTCACATTTCTCAGCTGTATGGCCTGCATCCGGGAAGGCAGATCACCACAGACGGCACGCCGGTGCTTGCCGAAGCCGCCCGGAAGACCCTGGAGAGAAGGCTGC
>JAAWLQ010000225.1 GCA_022797995.1 Lachnospiraceae bacterium | reverse complement strand
TTAAAAAAGCCTGTCTGTGCAGTTAGTCTGGAAAAAGAGTTTTTTCAGGAGGGAGCAGAGCAGGTATATAATCCTCGATAGCTCAATGGTAGAGCATTCGGCTGTTAACCGAAGGGTTGTTGGTTCGAGCCCAACTCGGGGAGTTGAAAAAGAGATCTCGTAGACTTTGAGTCTAAGAGCTCTCTTTTTCATTATCTTTTAGTTATAGAAATCTTTCTTTTCGAAGAAATGGTCGATCTCATTTTTTAAGGATTTCGCAGGCAGGGATTTGGATAAATAACCGTCAGGCTTGAATGAAATTACTTTCTTGACGCTTTCCCTGTCTACTCTGCAGGTTAGAAAGATTATGGGAATATCTGTAAAATCTTTTTCGGAACGAATCATTTCCAATACCTGTATTCCGTTGCAGACAGGCATTTCATAATCCAGCAATACCAGGTCCGGCCGGGCGAGAGTCATACGTCTGATGGCAGATGTGCCGGATGACGCTGTCAGTACCTCATAATCTCTGCCTAATAAATCCAGCATTGACTTTCGCATAAAATCGGAATCATCTACCACGAGTATTTTCTTTTTTTGACTGACTTCATTATCAACGATATCGCTGAGATGCAGGTGTTCAGTGGCTTTAACGGTATCGACGGGATACAGGTGGTCAATGGTTTCAATGGTATCGCCGGGATGCAGGTGGTCAATGGTTTCAACGGTATCGCCGAAATGCAGGTGGCCAGTGGTTTTAACAGTATTTTCAGGACGCAGGCGCTCCTCGATTTCAGACACGGCATTTTTAGCGATAGCCGAAAGGCTGTCTTTTCGCCGGGGCATTTCGGAACTGGTCATACAATATGCAAAGTATCCTCTGCCAGTGTTAAAGAGAAGGCTGAACTGAGGGCTCTGCCTTTCATAGGTTCTGTAAAACTGTTCATAGGTCAGTAGCTGCTCCCTTAAAATTCTAAACTCTTCCAGGGAGAAAGAGCGTTGATTTACTCGTTCTATGAGCTGCCTTCCCACATATTTTGCCACGCTGGATAACATTTTGTCGGTGGTTTCCGATTTTGTGTTTATGATATTACCAATTGCACTGCCGACTAATTGCTTTTCAAAAAGTAGAAGGAAATCACATTAGTAAAAAAATCAATAAAAAAACATGCTGGTATTATAACTTCAAAACTTTTAATGATCTTTTTTTTTAAACTCATTTTTCTCCTCATTGCTTTCTATATTCAACCACAAAATATAGTTATGTTCAGTATATTTATACAATATTGTGTATTGCTATCCTACCAAATAGCAATACATTATTGTGATACATACCTTATCCCGTTTATATATGATATTATTGGACCGCCTTCTTTTTTTCCCCTGACATAATCATACATTTCATTTGCAAAAATTCTACAATCAAAATATTTATGTGCGGTATCATAAGCAAACTTCACCTTTGTTTTTAATTCCTCACTATTCTCAAATATTTTTGAAAACTGTATAATCATGTCTGCTTTATTATTGACAAGTATTTCCCAACCACCAAAATATCTTTCATATGCTTTATGTTTATACACCATCACAGGTGTTCCAACCGCAAGAGAGTTATTCATTGTAACCGAAACTGAACCAGGTTGAATATACAAATCAGCTGCGCTTACATATCTCATTAATTCTTCAGATGTTTTCCACCCCATGTATACAAATCTCTTATCTGACTCAATCTCTCTTTTCAAATCTTCTCTATCGTTTGGTATACTTCCAATAATTAACAGTTTAAATTTCTTATTTTTAAATTCTTTTAAACATTGCAATATATCTATAGTTTTTTTCTCTATTGTTAGCTTTCCAGAATGTACAAATAAAAGCTCATCTTCTACCAAATTAAGTTCTGAGCGAACTGCAAGAATATTTCTTTCTTTCTCTTTCCTTTCAATGAACCTTGCCGGAAGAGGTAAAATACTATTTTTATCTTCTCTTATACCATATACGGTTCTAAAAAATTTTAATTCTTCTTCTCCAATATAATACATACCATCAATATAATTAAAATTTGAACAAATAACCTTTTTAAAAAATATGCCCTGTACAATCCATCGTGAAAAAGCGGTCCTACATGAATTAGCAAAAGATGCATGAGAATCCGCTAACAAAATAATATTCGGATTTTTCTTTTTATATTTTCCTATATCATTTAAATTAAAAGTTTGTTGATTATGGACCATAATAATATCCGGTCGGATCTTAAACAACTGTTTTCTTAAGCCTCTTACTGTATTGATCTTTCCATTTATAGCCTTTGGTAACCAATATTTATATTTCAAACGTATTATATGGACTCCGTACTTATTTGTATACTCCTGTCTCCCCTTCTCTCCGTGTTTCCCATTTATATCCATCGCATACTCGGTTGTAATTATGTATGTATCATGCCCGTCTTTTGCATTCTGTTCTGACAGTATATTTCTATGATAAGACCAATTTTCGGCATATGGATCACATAAACAAATATGTACAATTCTCATTTTTTACTCCTGCTATATTTCTATTTCATTATGTTCAGTACTCACTTTTCCAAATAGTATTCTATAGCTTTTCCACCACAGTACCAACAATGGTGAAGAGCATATCAATACAATCAAGCTATAATATTTTCAATTAGTTTTTTTATGCAGAGATACGATTTTGCCCTGTCGAATTCTTTTTCAGCAACTGTCCTTGCAGACTCCCCCATTGTTTTAAGCAAATAAGGGGTATTTTCTAATTGTAATATACATTTTTTTAAACTTTCTATATCTTCCGCCTCAACATTAACACCAAAGCCATCATTTTGAACTTTCTTTCTAAATTCCGGACTGCTAAGTGTGTTAATCATGGGCTTTCCTGCCGCCAAATAGTCACCAATTTTAGTCACAATGCTTTGAGGTGCCTTTTTCACAAAAGAATTTACTAATATATCTGATTTAGATAAATATGCGGCCATCTTCCTATATGGAGTATACCCGACAAACTCCACATTACATTTTCTTTCCTGTGCTACTGCTTTAAAATCATTTTCTAACGGTCCTCCTCCAAGAATTTTCACCATCATTTTGGTATTTGTCTGATAAAGTTCTTGTGCCGCTCTGATTAATGTAGGAATATCATAACTTGATCCCAGATTGCCCGCATAGGTAATCCAGAATTCATCCTCTGGCTTAATTATTTCTTTTTCAAATTCTTCAACACCAGAATCAAATTCACTTAAATCACATCCTACATATACTGTAATTGCCGGTTTATTTTCAATTCCATATTTGTTTTTAGGAACATCTCTGTATTCATCAGAAGTACCGACAAATCCATCCGCATATTTATATGCCTCTTTTGCTCTTTTTCTAAAGGGACTAAAAATCAGCCTGTTAATTATCTTTGGCAGTGGAGATACCATCTCCATGGCCTCAGGCCATAAATCCTCGATATCAACTATATATCTTATATCATTTTCTTTGGCATACTTACCAACCGCAGCTGCCATATTATTGTCCGGGATAATGCAATATATCAAATCATATTGTTTCTTTTGAAGAAGTTTTATAATGTTTTTTACAGCAATTTTGTGACTATAAATCCTTCTAAGGTCAACATTTTTCTTATAACCAGGTTCATAGGCCAGCCGAATTCCATATTTCGATTTCATGCCTGAAATCATATTGACATTGCGTTGCTTTTTTTCCCAGTGTTGAAAAGTACTTGTAATCAAGTCAATATCATAATAATTACTCAAAAGCTCCGCAAGAAATCTAAACCTGGAATAGCCTTTTTCACCTTCTAAGGCAACTGCCAATGTTACAATAGCTATATGTTTCATCTATAAGCCCTCTTCTTTATACCGATATTCATTCATTTTACGTCCTTCAGCTGTTGTAAACTGTCGTGTCAGCCTAAATTCATTTTTTACATAAAACTTATTAACCCCATCATTTCCTTCGGCATCAGTCTCAAGATTAATGTAAGAATATTCATTGAAATCCACCTTACGTTTTAGGTAATCAATAAGCGAAGTTCCAATTCCTCTACTTTCTTCATCTGGATCTACACATATCGAAGCAAGCTCCACGTATTTTTCCTCTCTTACAACGGAATCACTCTTCTTAAAAGCGCTCAGAAGGCGTTTGATAAAGGATGGATGGCGTATGGCAGCACCTATTGAACAAATCCCGAATTTGAAAAGATGGTGCTTTATAAGTCCTTTATAGAACTGCGAATAATCATTTGAATATGCGATAAATCCAATAAGCTTTTCACTTTTCTCTGCTGTGATAATTCCAGAAGCTTCATCCTCTAAATAGCCTTTATATAATGTTTTAAGAAAAGGAAGGCCTAATTGTGTAAGAAAGAAAGTCGGAAAAGCTCTCTTGTGCAATTCAGCGATATATTTTATATAGTTTCTATTTGTACTATTTATTTCTTTTATAGATACCATCTGTCTCTTACTCATACTGTTTTACCAGCACAGCAATAAAAGTTCGAAGCATAGTCCATATATCTCTATGGAAAGAAAACTTTTTTATCGAATTTAGATTCCACTTCATCTTGTCTGGCAGTACATGCTCCATGTACACTTGATCGACATCGTCCGCTGCCCTCAACATTTTATCTTCATCTTTGTACCGAATACTCGCCTCAGATGTTATCCCTGCCGGCAATAACAGTGTTGCGTTGTACTCCGGCTTGTATTTTTCTACATATTTAGCAACTTCCGGTCTTGTTCCCACAAAGCTCATATCACCCATAAGTACATCAATTAGCTGTGGTATTTCATCAATGCGTAGATGACGTAATTTACTCCCAATCTTTGTAATCCTTACATCATCCTCAACTGTAACAGCAGTTCCAATCTTGTCTGCATAATTCACCATGGTTCTGAACTTGTGAATCTTAAACTTTTTTCCATAAATGGTAATCCTCTCCTGACGATAAAAAACAGGTCCCGGAGAATCCAATTTAATCAATATCGCAATAACCAGTATTGGTATAGCAAAAATGAAAAGCATAATGACAGCAACAATAACATCAAATATTCGTTTCAATCCAAGCGCCATCTGCTTTTTTTCCAATATGTCATAGTACACTCTGACTTCATCACATTTCATGAATTCAGGCAGGTTGTCCCATTTTCGAAATCTCATTTGACGACATTTCCCTTAAATGTATTCATTGATTACTTTCGTAAAATTACTGATCACATACTCAACATCTTCATCAGATAATCTTGTATGAAGCGGAAGCGAAATCAGATTTGCATAATAGTCATAGGCATTCGGGAAATCCTGAATATCCCATCCCATTTCCTTATATGCCGTCATCATAGGCAGAGGCTTATAATGCACATTCGTATTCACTCCACGCTCAGCCAGCCTGATGATAATCTCTCGCCGGCTCTCATCACTTGCCCCTGGAATCCTTGTCAGGTACAGATGTCCGGAAGATGTACTGTTCTCAGTGTAATGAACCAGATGCTTTACACCCAGTTCATCGCACATAGCATCGTATTTTCCGATAATCTCTTTTCTTCTCTCCAGAAGCCCCGGATAGCGGTCTAGCTGGCGCAGGCCGATAGCTGCCATGATATCCGTCATATTGCACTTATACCAGGGACCGATGATATCATACTCCCACCCGCCAATCTGCGTTTTGGCAAGCGCATCTTTGCTTTGTCCGTGAAGGCTGTACAACTGGTATTGATGATAGATTTCTTCATTATCAATACCAGGAATGTCTTTCCAGGTCGACGCACCGCCTTCTGCAGTGGTAAAGTTCTTCACAGCATGGAAAGAGAAATCTGTGAAATCTGCAAACTCTCCTGCCTTCTTTCCGTCTCTTTCAGCCCCAAGAGCATGGGCCGCATCTGAGAAAATCAGAATGCGGCCTTTCGCGGTCTGGATTCTTCTGCCTAAGTCGGTATTGCCGCCCGGCACAAAGATGTCCTTCTTTGCTTCTACTACCTTATACAGTTTGTCATAGTCAGCTATAATGCCGCCCAGGTCCACGGCTACAATTGCTTTCGTCTTACTTGTGATTGCCTCGGCAACCCTGTCATAATCCATCTCTGTGGAGTCCTTCCTGCTGTCCACAAAGATTACCTTTGCTCCGCAGTGAATGGCTGCGGAGGCCGTTGCAGTATAGGTATAAGCCGGTACTATTACTTCGTCTCCCTCGCCGATTCCGCAGATTCGGAAGTTCAGCTCCTCTGCTGCGGTAGCGGAGTTAAGACATACAACCTTTGAAGTATGACAGTACTCGGCAAGTCTCTTCTCCAGTTCTTTGGTTCTCGGTCCGGTGGTAATCCATCCGGACTTCATAGCCTCTATCACCTCATTTATCTCTAAATCAGTAATATCTGGCGGGCTAAATGGAATAACCCGCTTTACTGCTATGTTCAAATTCTCAGTGCAAACCATTTCTTTTCTCATATTACATTCCATCAGGCAAATTTAGTTCCCTGCCAAATAAACTCTTGCTTATTCTTTTCCCTATAATAAAAAAAGACATGGCTTCGCCACCCCGACGCATGTCCCATGCCCCAGTCTGTGTCAAAACCAGTCTGTCCGT
>JAAWLQ010000224.1 GCA_022797995.1 Lachnospiraceae bacterium | reverse complement strand
ACATCGAACACAATACGGTTCATCTTCTGGAAAGTATTGGTCAGAGGCACCATTCTCATGGACATGATAACATTCTGCAAATCAGTGGAAATGGAAGCCAGCTGCGCCGCCGCCTTGTTGAAATTATCCAGGTTCAGTCCGGGAACCTTCAGATCGGAGCTCTGCAGTACCACGGATTCGGATATTACCAGCTCTCCGATCAGATCCATCAACTGATCCATTTTGCTCACGTTGACGCTGATAAAGGAAGCTTTCTCACCCTTCGGCTTATCCTTTGCCAGCTTTTTCTGCCTGCCGGGCTCCTTTGACTGAATGACGAAATCACCCGGTACGATCTGAGGTTTTTCCGGAGCCTTGGTCTCCGCCGTCTCGCTCTTCGTCTTGTCCGCTTCCTCCTGCCTGGCCTCTATCACTTCCACGCTGGATTCCAGATCAATCTGTGGCGCAGGCGTCTGATCACCAAAATCGAATCCCAAGAGGAACTGATCCGCATCGCATTCATAGACCTCAACCTTCTCAATATCATAGCCCACACCGATGATTTCACGCACTTCCTCTTCGCTGGCCTGGGCCTGCAGCAGAACGCGGAATCCATCCTTCAGGATCTTCTCACTGCTCTTCTCGTCCGTGAGAATATCTTCCGGGGAATACAGAATGTCCTCGGCTATCTCCTTCAGCGCATACACAGTTTTGTACGCGTGAACATTGGCCATTTCCGTCTCCTGGAAAAAGGTGATAAATATTTTGTAAAAACGGCTGGCGCTGGTGGCAACCGGCGCTATGTAAAAATGCTTCGGCTCCTCATGCACATTTACCGGGGCGTCCTCTCCGCCTGCGGCACCACCGTTTTTAATCATGTTCAGAAATTTGTCGAGATCCGCAATGATATTGCTGGCATCGCCGTCCACCGGATCTCCGTTGCGGATTTTTTCCATTTCATTGGATATGAAATCCTCTACCTCCAGCACATGTTCCACCAGTTCCACATGGGGAACGTTGTCGGGATGAGACTCTCTCAGATAGAAAAAGATGTCCTCCAGCTTGTGGGATACGGCCGTAATATTGTCGAACATCATGATACCCGAAGATCCTTTAATGGTATGCATGGTTCTGAATATTTCGTTTATGCTGTCTTCGTCGAAGCAATCCGCATCCTTCTGTTCCAGGACAGTTTCCTGGAGCTGCTCCAGCAGCTGACCGTTCTCAAACAGGTACATATCGAGCATGCTTTCCGTGTTAAAATCTTCAGCCATATGTTTCTCCTTTCCGCGTTTATTCTCGTCAAATCAGATTCAGCTTTTTCATTGCCTGCTCGAATCTTTCCTGGTCTATGGGCTTGCCGGAATATATGGTGCATCCCAGCTCAAACGCCATCTTCACATTCTTTTCCTCGTTCAGCGCCGTGGTCATAATCACCTTTACCGCCTTATCCTCCGGAACATTCCTCTGCTTCTCCAGATTGCGGATACCCATAAGTGCCTGGTAACCGTCCATCACAGGCATCATAATATCAAGACATACCAGATCATACGGTTCTCCGTCCTCCAAAGCCATCATGAACGCATCCACCGCTTCCATCCCGTCCACAGTAATGTCACATTCACCATACTTTGAGAGAAAGCTGGCCATAAATTTTCTTGTCGCGAAATCATCCTCCGCCAATAGAATCTTCATTCTCCTTCTCCTTTACATTTTATTTAATAAAGCGTATGTCCTTCCGGCGATATCAGTCAACTTCTCCTGATATTGTACCGCCCCCAGCTCATAAGCAACCTTGGGCATTCCATAAACCACACATGTGGATTCATCCTGGCCGATGGTTCTCGCACCGGCCTTCCTCATAGCCAGCAGCCCTCTTGCACCGTCTCCGCCCATACCGGTGAGAATGATTCCCACCGCATCGGCTCCCGCCACTCTTGCCACAGAGTCAAACAATACATCCACAGAGGGGCAATGTCCGTTCACCTTCGGTCCCGGCTTGACCTCCACCTGGTAGCTGCCTCCTACTTTGACCAGATGCATATGCCTGTCACCTCCCGGTGCGATCAGCATATGTCCCGGCAGCACCCTGTCTCCGGTCTCCGCCTCCTTCACCTGAATCCGACATTCGTCATTCAGCCTTTTCGCATACATCTGCGTAAACCCCGGAGGCATATGCTGCACACAGACAATGCCGGGAATATCCGTGCCGAATTGCCTCACCAATGCGGAGGTGGCTTCCGTTCCGCCTGTGGATGCCCCTATGGCCACAATCACATTCCCCTTTGACACAGTCTGATACTGCTGCTGTGCCTGTACCATTGTCCTTTTAATATTGCCGATCCGGGCGCTGGAAGCTATCTTTATCTTCACAAGCAGCTCATTCTTAATAAAATCCTCCAGCTGCATTCTGCTGGATACCGCCGGCTTTGCCACGAAATCCACCGCCCCGGCATTCATTGCATCAAAAACCTTGTCACTCAGTGAACTGATCACCACTACTGGAAGGGGATACTGGGGAATCAGCTTCCGCAGAAATTCAATCCCGTTCATTCTGGGAAGCTCCACATCCAGGGTCATCACATCCGGCTTCAACGCCAGAATCGCATCCCTCGCCTCATAGGGGTCTTTCGCGGTTCCCACCACATGTATCGCAGGATCTTTGTTCAGATTCTGAAGCAACAGCTCCCTGAACACAATGGAATCCTCTACGATTAAAACCTTAATCGGCAGCATAATTTATCAATTCCTTCCTTATTTTCTGAATATTGACGGCTGTATGATCTGAAACGGCGTGCTGTTCCTGTCAATGGTCTCCGTCGTCCCGATAAACAGATACCCTCCGGGTTCCAGGGTATCGTACACTTTCTGTACCAGCTCCCGCTTTGTCTTCTCATCAAAATATATCATAACATTGCGCAAAAATATAGTATGCATTTTCTTTTTAAACGGGAAGGGGTCCATCAGATTGAACTGCCGGAAAATGACCTCCTGCTTCAGTTCCGGTACTACCTGATATTGTGTTCCTCCTGCCTGGGACCGGAAAAAGCGTTTCTTCCAGTGGGGCGGAATATTTTTCAGCTGTTCCTCACTGTAAATTCCCGCCAGCGCCTTCTGCAGTTCTTTCGTAGAGATATCCGTGGCCAGCACCTTTGTATCCCAGCCGCTGTGTTCCATTCCGAAGAAATCCGCCAGCACCATGGCAATCATATAGGGTTCCTCCCCCGAAGAAGCCGCGCCGCACCAGATTCTCAGGTCCTTTCTCGCCGCCTCCTTCTGCTTCAGCCATGGAAGCACCTGGCTTTTGAAAAAGTCAAAATGCTCGAACTCCCGCATAAAATAAGTATAATTCGTAGTCAGGAAATTCACAAGCATTTTCTCCTGATTCCCTGACTTATCATTTTCCACCGCATTCATAAATTCATTGAAGTTCTGCCAGCCGCCTCTTTTAATATAATTCTCCAGCCGCCCGTTTACAATGACCTTTTTCTGATACAGGTCTATTCCATAGCGCTGTTTCATATAAGAGGCTATTCTGATAAATTCATCATCCTTAATCACATCTATACCTCCGAAATAAATTCCGTAATACTCCCGCCGCTCCTTCCCGGCGGAATTCTTATCTCCGGACTTTCGCGAATGTCAGTTCCCCGTATATGGCAGGCGCTGTCAGAGCAGCCGACGTGATATCTTCCGACATATTGTATAGATATCGGGGTTAAATTTCACATCCGCTTCCCCTCCCATTATCTCAAAAGCTTCCTCTCTGCTGTAGTTTTTCTTATCTGTCAGCGCACAATACACTTCCACAATGGAAACGATCTGCGCCGCAAGCGGGATTTCCTCCCCTTTCAGCCCTTCCGGATAACCGCTTCCGTTCCAGTTCTCATGATGATACCTGGCTATGTCCACCGCCATATTGATAAAATCATTGTAATCATTTCCCACATGCAGATCTCCCAGAAGCCTGGCGCCTATGGTGGTATGTGTCTGCACAATCTCCATCTCTTCGGTGCTGAGTGCCGTCTTCCTGCGGAGCAGCTCCAGCGGAATTCCAATGTTGCCGATATCACACAGCGGCGCCGCCAGCTCGATGGTATCAATATATGCGTCCGAAATTTTATCTTCAAACACAGGAGAAAGCTGCATCCCCTGTGCAAGTATTCTGCAGTTCCTGCTCAGCCTGTCTATATGCTCTTTCCTGTAGCTGGAGTTCCTTGCGGCGATTCCAGCCAGCGCATACAGCACATCCTTTTTCTCCTGCTCAATCTGCTTCGACAGCTCGGCCACCGATGTCTGAAGCCGCCTGTTCATCTCTTTCAGTTCCCGATGTGCCGCATACAGCCGAAGCTGAATTCCCACCCGGGCCTGCACTACCTCAGGAATAAAGGGTTTCGTAATGTAATCCGCCCCTCCCAGCGTAAGTCCCTCTATAACATCTTTCGGATTGTCGTATGCCGAAATAAAGATGACCGGAATATTTTTCGTTTTTTTATCCGCTTTCAGAATTCTGCACAGCTCATAACCATCCATCCCCGGCATGGAGATATCGGTCAGAATCAGCTGCGGACAGGATTCCCACACCCTCTTCAGCGCCGCCTCACCGCTTTCCGCCAGAACGGGCCTGGCCCCTATACCACGGATAATCTGTTCCAGAACCTGTCTGTTGGTCTCCCAGTCATCCACAATGAGTATCTCCGCCACCTCCGCGGCTCTCTCCCCATAACTCATTTATGTGCCTCCCTCCGCACACGGACCGCCTGCAATTCGGCCGGACTCTCCGGTATCCTCTTCCGCGGCACTGGCACCCGGCACATGAGAAATACTTTGACAAAGTCGATCATATTCGGTGATTACCTTATCATAATTTTCCTTTTGAATGGCCATTTTCAGCTTCAGAGCCGCCCTTTTTATCTCCGGCGGCGCTCCCTCCGTCAGCTGCCTGACCGTTTCCATGAACATCTCCGCCTTCTCCCAGTTCTCCATCTCCACACAGAGAATCAGCTTGGACAGATTTCTCCTGACTGCCTCCTGATTATTCTCCGTGCCGTATATCCTGGTATCGTCCGCTTTTTCTCCGTCGGCTTCCTCCCCTTCGGCCGCGAAACGCCAGGCTGTCTCTTTGCTGTCCGAAACCTGGACAGCCTCCTCTTCCTCGCAGGCTTCCACCCATATGGAAAAGGAAAAAATACTTCCTGTGCCTTTGCGGCTTTCCACCTCAATACTGCCGCCCATCAGCTCCACCAGCTGTCTGCAGATGTTCAGCCCCAGCCCGGTACCGCCGTACTTTCGTGAGATGGATGCGTCCACCTGGGTAAAGCTCTGAAACAGTTTGTCTCTGTCCTCCTCCGCTATTCCTATGCCCGTATCGGACACAAGGAAGAACAGCTCTGTCTTGTCCTTCACTCTTGCCGTCTTCAGCACCTGAAGCGTAATCTTGCCCACCGCGGTAAACTTCAGGGCATTTGACAGCAGATTATTCAGTATCTGGACAATCCGCAGTTCATCTCCCACCACATACTCCGGGACCTGAGGCGAAACCGTCATAAAAAAATCTATTCCCTTTTCGGTAATTTTGCTGATATGCTGTCCCTTTACATAGTCCAGCATATTCCGAAAGTGAAACCTGCGTGGTTCCAATGTGAACTTCCCCGCCTCAAGCTTTGAAAAGTCCAGAATATTATTAATAATCTTGTTCATGTCTTCACAGCAGCGTTCTATCAGTCTCAGAGACTTCTGGGCTCGCTGATCCGATATCTCTCCCCGCAGTTCCCGTACATTGCCGAGAATACCGTTTACAGGGGTCCGCAGCTCGTGAGTCACATTTGCCACAAACTCTGACTTTACTTTTGCCGCCTGCTGTGCTTCCTCCCGCACCTGTCCGATCTCCCTGCCCAGGTGCTCCCTCTCCAGAATATCGTTGGCCATACAGATATACTTCCCGGACCGGGTGATGACCAGCTTCGCCTCCACCGGAAAGCATGTAAGATTACGCCGATATGCCACAAGATGCCGGGCCTCGTCTCCAAAGGTGCAGTCTGACTCAAACCCATTCTCCACAGCTCTGAATGTATTCGGAAATATCTCTTCAATATGTCTGCCTGCCAGGCTGTCTTCCGCGTCCGGCTCTCCGGCCCCCAGCTTCTTCCTTGCGGCAGCGTTCGCATAGGAAATAACCCCTTCCCTTCCGAATATCAGAATCATCTCCAACGCGTCTTCCACAGGGAATTCACATACCTCTCCCATATCAATAACCATGCCTTTCCGCAATCTGCAGATTCCTGCCCCCCGAAAACCGGAATTCTCAGGAGGATATGACCACAGGCATAATCTATGCAGGACGAATAAGAAAAGGCAGCAAACTATTTTTACTCCTTTGCTGCCTGCTCATACTCACGAAAACTCAAAATTCTCAATTACTTCCATAATATTAAAGAAGTCTTCTCTGGCAAGTTCAAAGCATTTCAATATATCCGGCGAAAACTGACCGCACTCGCCGTTCATAATCATTTCGAATGCTTTCTGTTTACTGAACGGGTCCTTATATACCCGGGGACTTACCAGTGCGTCATACACATCCGCAACGGCAACAATCTGTGCGCTGATCGGGATATCATCACCCGCCAAATGATC
>JAAWLQ010000223.1 GCA_022797995.1 Lachnospiraceae bacterium | reverse complement strand
GAGAGAGAGAGAGAGAGAGAGAGAGAGAGAGAGAGGGGATCTGCTTAACTTTCTCCGTTTTCCCTTTTTCATTCAGTCGCCCTGCACATCTTTTCTCCTTCCGGAAAGGCTGATCTTCCTGCGTGCAGGCTTTCATAGATCCTGTCTTCCCGCTTCTTCACAAATTCATATAAATGAAAGGCATCCTCCGCACAGCGCGCATCCTGTTCCCTCTCAAAATACGCCACAAAAAGCAGCTCGATACATTCCATCACATATGGCACCGCTCTCTTTTCCGCTTCGGATATTTCCAGCCTGCTTTCATATCCGGCAAACACATTCTCCAGAAAGGGAAGCCACATTTCTTCGGAGAAATCTGAGCTTTCCTCTTCGCACAGCAATCCCAGCAGGAAGTAACATATATCAAAAATCCGAATATTCCTCTGGCTTAAGTCAAAGTCAATATACCCTGAAAATACGCCGTTCTCGAACAAAAAATTGCCGAAATGGACATCCCTGTGAATCAACTGCACCGGCAGGCTGTCATAGACAAGAGCCAGCTGCTCTGTGGTCTCTTCATATTCCTTTTTACTGATATACTTCCAGCCCGCCTCTTCCAGGCTGCTTTTCACCCACCCGTTCATTTCGTCAAGCAGGCTGTTGTTCCAGAGCCCCTCCACATCCTCACATTTCTGAAAAGCTATATGAAGATTTGCAATAATCTCCCCCATTTTGAAAGCCAGACCCATGTCTTCGCCAAAATGAGAAATATGTTTCCCCGGAAGCTTCTCCGCCAGAAAATAAAGGGCATCCTCCGAAGAGATATATTGCCTGTTATCACGGGTCGGCACAATTTTTCCTACCGGAATCTTCATGTCGTCCAGTATCCGAAGGATTTTCAGGTTCCGCTCCAGCATTTCCCGGTTCTGATATTCCTTCAGCACATACTGCTCTCCAACCTGCCAGGCTGTATGATATATCTGTTTTACTTCACTTTTCTCCAAACCCCAGTGAAGGAGGATTTTCGTTATGGTATCGTTCATTTCCGCCTGTTCTCCTTTGCTCAAACCGTGTATCCGGCTCTGTCTCTTACAACAATTTTTCCGCCCACTCCCCTTCCCGTTTTCAATTCAAAATATCGAACTGCCTGTGGTCATTATAACGGTATTCTGTCCTTTATTCAACCACTTCTGACTTTTCTGTATTCGCCGGGCGTAAGATGAAATGTTTCTTTGAATTTACGACAGAAATAACCGATATTTTCAAATCCGGTATCCCTGGCAATGGAAGAAATATTGTCCTCCGTAGTGATAAGCAGTTTCGCGGCACGTTTCAGCCTGTAATTTACCAGATAGCTTATGGGTGAAATATGAATCGTTTTGCTGAAGAGATTCAGCACGCTGCTTTTGCTTAATGACACAGTTCCCGCAATGTCATCCAACGAGATCTGATATGGATAATTCCTGTGGATAAACTGCATCATAATCTGAAGCTGCGCCTGTGTCCGTACAGACGAGCGTGGCGCGGAAGTATTTTCTGTTATATCCATATTCTCATACATCCTGCGCCACAATTTCAGAAGCAGCTCCACCGTTTCCATTTCATTTATATTGGCGGATTCCTGAATGGCAAATGTGGAGCGCAGAATGTCTAAAATATCTTTCTGCTCAGGATTATCCGGGGAGAAGACAAAGCTCTCCAACGATGAATTCAAAACCGGTTGTATGTATTTTCGGTATACCAGACTTTCTTCCTGGGAAAGCAGGGAGGGAGAAAACACAACGTTAGGAACAACAGCGCTTTCTATTGCTTCAATCCTGTGAATTACCTGCGAGTTTATAAAGATTCCGTTCCCCGCACATAGGGTATATCTGTCGCTTCCGACCAGAAATTCCGCCTCTCCTTTTTCCATATATACAAATTCAACTTCCGGATGCCAGTGCCAGTCTATACAGTGAAAGTCAAACATCCAGGGATCTTCCAGATAGTATTGGAACGGATATTCCTCACTTCCGTGACGAACCATTTCCCGTAAGGACTCATCCGTTATCGTCTTGCCATATCCATCATTGGGTTTCATCGTCAGTCGCTCCTTTGTAAGATTGCGCAGCTGCCGCGAAGCTGTTATATTGTGTAATAATATTGTGAAATATTGTATTGTCTTATTCCCATCTCCGCCATATAATGTAATTCATTGTAGCAATGAAAGGAACGAATGTCAACATGGTGAAAAACTACAAAAAAACATTGACAGCCTGTTATCTGGGCTTCATTACACAGGCCATCGCCGCCAACTTCGCACCGCTGCTCTTTCTGAAATTTCACAGTGATTATAATATTCCTCTGGGAAAAATAGCCCTTATTTCCACGGTGTTTTTCCTGACACAGCTGATTGTGGATGTCTTATGTTCTTATTTTGCGGACCGCATCGGCTATCGCAGGTGTGTGATAGCTTCCGAATTATGCTCGGCTGCAGGACTGATCGGGCTCGCGTTTCTGCCTGAGCTTTTCCCCGATCCGCTGACCGGGATTCTGGTGAGCGTAATTATTTATGCGGTGGGAAGCGGTTTAATTGAAGTATTGGGCAGCCCTATTGTGGAGGCCTGTCCCTTTGAACATAAAGAGGCCGTCATGAGCCTGCTGCACTCTTTCTATTGCTGGGGTTCGGTAGGCGTCATCCTGTTATCCACCCTGTTTTTTGCCATCTTCGGCATTGACAGCTGGAAATGGCTTGCCTGCCTGTGGGCGGTCCTTCCTCTTTATAATATTTATAATTTTGCCACCTGTCCCATAGAGTATCTCACAGATGACGGCAAGGGCATGAAAGTAAGCAGTTTGCTCCGGGTTCCTCTGTTCTGGATCTCCATCGTCCTCATGGTCTGCGCAGGCGCTTCCGAGCTGTCCATGGCCCAATGGGCCTCCGCCTATGCGGAGTCTGCTCTGGGGCTGTCCAAAGCCATGGGAGATCTGGCTGGCCCCTGTATGTTTGCAATCACTATGGGAATCTGTCGGGTGATTTTCGGGAAATTCGGCGATAGGATGGATTTGATGAAATTTATGCTTGGTTCGGGCGGTCTGTGCCTGGTCTGTTACATAGCGGCTTCTGTGTCTGACAATCCCGTAGTAGGACTGATCGGCTGCATTCTGTGCGGCTTCTCCGTGGGTATTATGTGGCCAGGGACCATCAGCATCTGTTCCGGACGTCTCCCCGGCGGCGGAACCGCCATGTTCGCCCTGCTCGCCATGGCGGGCGACCTGGGCGGCGCCTTCGGCCCGGGTTTGGTAGGGAATATCACACAGCATGCGGATAATGACCTGAAAAAGGGAATGCTTGTGGGCTGCATTTTCCCTTTGGTATTGATTTTGTCTCTTTTTTTGTTGAGATCTATGAGAAGTGAGAAGACTTCGAAGGATTCTTCCTCCGGGAGCTGAATGGGCGGGGCGCCAATGTGGCGCCTCTGGTCTTTTGGTCATTGTGTCCTGCGCCTCTCCAGTCCTTCAGATTGCTATACGACACAAACTCTTACTCTCTTTTATCCCGTTTCAATTTTAATCTATGTATGCTGCTAATTCCGGATATGCATCTTTGTGATCCCTTATCAGCCACCTCTTGAAAGCGACAAATGGTGAACTGTCCTTTAACTGTTGGTGTAAAAGACACTTTAAATCTTCCTTTTCTTCCTCCTCGGCTTCCCCGTATTCGCGAACATACTCCTTAAATTTGATAAGCTCTTTTCTTAGCAGTCTTCTCAATATGGTTGCTTCCATTTTCTTTTGCGGGGTAGAACCATAATAAACTTCCTGAAGCAGCTTTACCGTGTTTTGTGTTTCTATTCTACTGTCGAGCATTTCAAAAACCAGTTTCTCATCTGTTCCAAAATATCCTTCTTTCCGAAAAGCAATCATCTGCTCCACATTCTCTTTTGTACAGTCAAGAATGGGATCGAATTTATCTGACTTTGTATTATTACAATGGGCACAGGCTAAGAAAAGATTATTCCAGTCATACTTTAATTCCATATTTTGGCCGTGCGGCTTCAAATGCTCAATCTGGTAGGAAGTAATTTGTTTATTCTCACAAATATAGCACTTGCCGTGAAACATTTCCTTTAACGCCGCATTTACTTCCGGAGTATTATAGAAACCGTTTTTTACTTTTTCTCTCCCCAGGGACTCTATGGCTTTTTTCGATTTTTCTGTTGGGTTCCGCTCCACCTTTATCATGAATTTTTTCCTTCTATTTCACATAATATATCTGCTATTTCCGTTGATAAGCCTTTTGGAATATCCCGGAGTTCATTCCGAAGCTTCGCTCTCTCCGCATGCTCTTCTTCCGTTAAACTGCCCTTTTCTTTCAGATATTGATACCGGTTGACTTTTTCCTTTAATTTATCAGAATACTCATCCGCCCCGAAATATCCTTCAGCAAGGTCATCCGAAGAATATGCGGACAAATCTTCCAACTCTATACAATTTTCCAAATCATACACCTTGGCATTCGAGAGAGAATTCAAAATATACGGAGAATGGGTGGTGACAATAAACTGAATCCCCGGGAAAAATTCTGTTAAAAATGGCATGATTTTCTTCTGCAGTCCAATATGAAGATGGGTTTCAATTTCATCGATCAGCACGATTCCCTCTATATCATATTTACTGATACCATCTCCTGAGAGCCAGTTTTTGTCCATCCTTAAAATCAGATCAGACACAATCTGAATAACCGAGGAATATCCGTCCGAAAGCACTTCCAGGCCAAAAGGAATCCTGCCGGATTCATGAATCTTAAAATCATACTCTTTATAGTCATATTCCAGACTGATGGTATCATCATCCAGCAACACCCGTAAGGCCCCCACAAACCGGTCAAACCATCCCTGAATTCTGTCTACAACAGCTATATCGCCCTCATTTCTTGCATAGGCCTGCTGAGTTTTCAGATGCACCATATATTGATGGAGAAGATTTCCCGGTTCGGAATTGACACTATAAGCATCGCTCAGCTTAATGTCCTGGACTCCCTGTGCACGAATAAACTGGGGTTTTCTATTCGCCGGAAAATATGCTGTTATAAAGTCTCCCTGGGCATATAGCGTCTCCAAATGCTTGCCGCCATTAAAGGAAACCCTTACTCCATCCGCATATCTTTCTATTTGTTGCAGAACAAACGAATTTTCTTTTTTTATTTCATATTTCTCTTTCTCTGTCTGTGCCTTATTTAAACTCTCTTTTATCCCTGGCAATTGGGGGAAATATATCTCTATTAATTTGTTAAGCCGTTCGTCGTTTATTGCCTGCAAATATTTTTGCAACGCAATAAGTAAAGATGTTTTTCCAGATCCGTTTTTACCGGTAAGCATCAAATGCTGTCTTTTTTCCGGATTCAGAGAGATAGTTATATTGGATAAATGTCTTAATTTCTCAATCTCAATTTGGGTAATATAATGTTCCATCTTCTTCTCCTTTTCGGAATTTCCTGTCCTTTATTATATTCCATGTTTTTATGGGATTCAATCCTCTATATTGTAAACTTGCCGTCTCCTGAATCTCGCGAATGTCAAATTCCTATTCCTGTAATCACATCTGACTGGGTCATTCAGCTATACTCCGCGTGTGCTATCCCCAAACGCTTTTCTACATTTTTTTGACATTAACCAGTATAAGGACACTAAGGCGGTAAAAAAGACTTTAACCATACCGTCATGGCTGAATGACCGTGCTGTTTCTATGGGGATAAACTCTTAAATTTTTACAGCAAAAAATCACCGATTTTCCCCAGATGTTTCCCAAGAGCCTGAACCTGCTTCAAAGCTCTTTTAACCTTTTTACTTTCAAGTCTCTGTACGTTAAAAATTCAGGAACATATAGACTAAGCTTTTCTAAATACACATATATACAGATATTCGCTCTCCCACATCTCTGGCTCTACAATATTCTCTCCCTTTCGCAGTTCCAGAATTTCAAACTTCTCTCCCCAGAATGTCCGCAATCTTTCCTCCGTAAATGTGGTTCCCGTCTGCCTGCTCCTGTAAAACTCGTAATCCTCCACTTCATCGGCCCCATCCGCTCCCGCCGCAAAGCACAGCAAAATAAAATAACCATTTTCAGTTAATATATCTGATACAATATCTCTGTAGTGCAAACGCCTGTGCGGCGTCAAATGATGAAAAATACCGCTGTCTATTACCAGATCAAACTTTTTATCTGCGAAATCTGCCGCGAAAATATTTTCCGCCCTGAAGACCGCCTTTTCTGTTTTGCTTTCTTCTGCATTCCTTCTTGCATTCTCTATCGCAACTTCTGATAAATCATATGCTTCCACCTCAATTCCATTTTCAGCCAGATAAATTGCATTTCGCCCCTCGCCACAACCAAATTCGCAGGCTTTTTGAATGGTATGTTCTTTGATAAATTCAACCACACATTTATCCGGCAATTTATTATAAGTCAAAAATGGAGCAGGCTTGTCCCTTCTGGTATAAAAGTTATCCCAATCCACACCCTCCGTATATCGATCGAGCATCTGATATAAATCTTCTATGGTATTGATATTATTCATGGATGTACCTCCCACGGTTCCTCTTCACGCTTCTTTCTTATAATTCCCTGGCCGTCCCACTTAATTGTACCACTTATGGGCTCTGTTTACTATCAAAAATAAT
>JAAWLQ010000222.1 GCA_022797995.1 Lachnospiraceae bacterium | reverse complement strand
ATCGACTTTTTCAGGAACATTTCCACAAACTGCACCAGCGCCGCAATGACCAGAATAAATACAATGGTCCGCAGATACTCCACATGAAATCTGACAAGAACAAATTTATAAATCACACCTGCCACCGCGCTGGCCAGGGTAATGACAAAGATTACCGCGGTACCCATCCCCGCGGCCGTATTCGTCTTCCTTGATACGCCCAGGAAAGGGCAGAGTCCCAGAAACTGGCTTAGAACCACGTTGCTCACCAGGGAAGAACCGATTAACAGTACGAGCAGTTCCTTTACGTTTTCCATTTATCTGTCCTCCTTGCCCGCTTCATCGTAGAACTTCTTCGTGCATCCCTTGCTGTCCTTACAGTTCATACAATCCTCACTGCATCCGGAACCGATCTTTTCATATGCTTTGCCGGCCGACTTTCTCCTGTTTTTCACATAGTTCTGGAGCGCGGTCAACGCCGCAAGCACGAAAAATGCCCCCGGAGCCTGCCCGAAGATGCGGATGGGCTGGAAGGATTCCGGGAAAATGCCATAGCCGAACAGTTCCCCGGCCCCCAGAATCTCTCTGAGCGCCCCGATGCAGGTCAGCGCCACGGAAAATCCCAGCCCCATGCCGATCCCGTCAAACAGGGAGGGAATCACGGGATTAGAATAGGCATAGCTCTCAGCCCTCCCCAGAATGATGCAGTTCACCACAATCAGCGGAATGTATACACCCAGGGATTTATTCAGAGACGGCAGATATGCCTCAAGCAGAAGCTGCACCGCCGTCACAAAGGACGCGATAATCACAATAAACGCCGGTATGCGCACTCTGTTCGGAATCAGATTCCGCAACAGAGAAATCAACAGATTGCTGAGAGCCAGAACCACCATGGTTGTAAGTCCCATTCCCAGTCCGTTCATGGCCGAAGTGGTGACTGCCAGAGTGGGACACATTCCAAGCATCAGCACAAGCGTGGGATTCTCCTTCACGAGACCGTTGTACAGTCTTTCTCCCGCTTTATTCATTGTGGTCACCTCCCATCAGGGCATTTGCCGCTTTTAATCCTCCGTTCACCCCATTGGTCACTGCCTTTGTGGTGATGGTCGCGCCGGCAATGGCGTCGATCTCATTCTCGGCGGCAGCCCCCGTCTTCGTATAGACAAAGCTCTCCACATTTTTGCTGTGGAACTGGGGAACCAGCTCCTCCGGGGCCAGCATTCCCAGCCCGGCGGTCTCCGATATCTCCAGAATAGAGATATCATTCAGCGTTCCGTCCAGTCTCACTCCCAGATACAGCACAATATTGCCGCCATAGCCTTCCGTGGAGACAGATTCCAGCACATATCCCTGAAGCGCGCCGTCACTGCCTGACGCTTCATAGACATTTCCGATTCTTACCCCCATGTCGGAAAGCTCCTCCGTCAGCTCGGGGGTCAGGGTATACTCCAGCTCTTCAAAGGAGGCCGCTGTCTCGAATACGGCCCTGCAGGCCTCCTGCACGGCTTTCTCCTGCTGTATGCGGATGGGCTCTGAAGTCAGTTCGTTTACCACTCCAAGAAGCAGACCCGCTATCAGTGTAATGGCAAAGAGGATACCCGCTTCCTTCAGCATCACAGCTGCATCGCTCTTATTTTTCACGGCGCTTTCCTCCCTTCCTGTATCCGAAGGCAACGGGCCTCGTATATTTTTCAATCAGCGGTACCAGTAAATTCCCCAGGATAATGGCGTAGGAGACACCCTCGGCCCCGGGCCCGAAAATACGGAAAATGCCGGTCATCAGTCCCAGGAATACGCCGAACACATACTGTCCCTTCGCCGTGATGGGTCTGGTCACGTAATCCGTCGCCATGAAGAAGGCACCCAGCATCAGTCCGCCTCCGGAAAGCTGTGCCGAAATCCAGGACGGATTGAAGCCATGCCCCCCGAAGATTCCTGCAAAAAGTACAAAGGTGACTATGTAACTGCCCGGAATCCGCAGGTCGATGACCCCCAGCAGAATCAGGATACAGGCCCCCGCCAGTATGGCAATCACGGAAGTCTCCCCGATGGTTCCCGCGGTGCGGCCGATGACCATGTCAAGTACATTCACCTGTTCTCCGGCCTTCAGCGCCGCAAGAGGTGTGGCCCCCGTATAAGCGTCGCACTCAAAAGCCGTCATGGCCGTTGGAAAGGAAATCAGCAGAAAGCATCTGCCCGCCAGCGCAGGATTCATGAAATTCTGTCCCAGGCCGCCGAACAGCATCTTTACCGCCAGAATAGCAAAGACACCGCCCAGAGCCGCCATCCACAGCGGAATGCTCACAGGCAGATTCAGCGCAAGCAACAGCCCCGTCACCACCGCGGACAGGTCTGTGACAGTGAGATGACTCAGCACTTTCCCCTTCCATTTACACAATCCGAATAAAAATTCCGTCAACACCGTACTCAGAATCGTCACCAGAATGACCGCAAAAGCCCTAGGGCCGAAATTATAGATTCCGAAACCTGTGGCAGGCATCAGAGCCACAATGACCGCCAGCATCAGCCCGTTAGTCGTCACTCTGGAACGAATATGAGGATTGGAAGATACTCTATACAATTCGCTCATGGTTTTTCTCCTGATTATTTTTTTCTTTTGGCCAGCTGGATTTTCCTCATGGATTTAATCTGCTGTGTCAGCTGTCTCCTGGCCGGACAGACATAGCTGCAGCAGCCGCATTCACAGCATTCCATGCCGTAATTTGCCAGAAAAGCCTCCTCGTCAAAATGCTCCGCATAGTCCGCAAGTCTGCTGGGAAGCACTCTGCCCGGACAGACCTCCGCACACCTTCCACAGTTGATGCAGGGCCCGGGCTCCATGGCGGACACTTCATCCCTGGTCAGCCCCAGCAGCGCCGTGGAGGTTTTCGTGGTTGGCACATTCAGATCGAACATGGCAAATCCCATCATTGGCCCGCCGCAGATTACTTTCTCCGGGTTCTCCCGGAATCCGCCTGCCGCCTCCAGGACTTCCCTGTAAGGCGTCCCGATACGCACGCGGAAATTGGCCGGCTCTGCCACCGCATCTCCCGTGACGGTGACAATCCTCTCCATCAGCGGCCTTCCCTCCGTGACCGCCCTGTATATTGCGACTACGGTATCCACATTGTTCACCACGCAGCCCACATCCGCAGGCAGCATTGTGGAATTAATCCGTCTGCCTGTGACCGCATAGATCAGCTGACGCTCCCCTCCCTGAGGATACTTCGTCTTCAGCGCCCTGACTGTGATCTTCCTCTCGTCTCTGGTAAGCCGTTTCAGCAGGGCGATGCAGTCCGGTTTATTGTCCTCCACCGCCAGTATGCCGTGGGCATTTGGAAAAAGTCCCAGCATAATTTTAAGTCCGCCCACAAGCTTCTCCGGCTCCTCCAGCATTCTCCGGTAATCGGAGGTCAGATAAGGTTCGCATTCCGCGCAGTTTGCTATGACATAGTCAATTTTGTCCGGTTCTTTCGGAGAGAGCTTTACATGGGTGGGAAATCCGGCTCCTCCCATGCCCACGATGCCCGCCTCTCTGATGACGCCGATAATCTCCTCTCTGCTTCTCTTCTCCGGATTCTCCAGAGGAGTAAATGTCGTCTCCTCGTACAGTCCGTCGTTTTCCACGATGATACTGTTCACCATATCTCCCGTGGCAACCCGCCTGGGCTCGATTGCCTTGACGGTTCCGGACACCGCCGTATGTATGGGCGCCGAGACAAAGCCTCCGCTCTCCCCTATTTTCTGCCCGGCCAGAACCCTGTCCCCCTTTGCAACAATGGGTCCGGCGGGTGCGCCGATGTGCTGAGACAGTGGATATACCACTTCGCTCCCCGGCAAAATCGCCCGAATGGGTTTGTCTTTTGACAGATCCTTTCCGTCGTAGGGGTGTATACCGCCCACAAATGTAAACTTCGCCATACGCTTCTCTTAAGTCCTTTCCAGGATCACACAGAAATCCTTATTTGAGATACCAATCAAATCTACATATAAATATACTATTTTTTTTTACAAAATACTACTGGAAAATATAATTTTATGATATAATATGTGCAAAGGGCAGAGTCAAGTGCCCGTATAAGTATCTGCTGTGCTCGCACGAGCAGATGCTTATATGGGGATTTGACGAGCGAAGCGAACCCGTAACCCCTGTTTCTGGGGTTACGGGTCTCTGCCCGTTCAGTAATTTTAAAGAAACGGAGGCCGACATGAAAATTTGTGAGGAAACAATGGAGAATTTTTCCATTTCCTATCCCCTGAACAAGCTTGCGCCCCTGGAGCGCATTCTTTTTGTTGATATAGAGACCACCGGTTTTACCGCCAGATCCTCCGGCCTGTATCTCATAGGCTGCGCCTATTACCGCGCCGGCCAATGGCGTACCATACAGTGGATGGCCGAGAATCGCGACCAGGAGGGGGAGGTACTGAAGGCTTTTTTTGAATTTGCCAAATTATACCGCTATCTGATTCATTTTAACGGCAATAATTTCGATCTGCCCTTTATCACGCAGAAGTGCGAGCTGCTGTCTCTGCCCTATCATTTTGACAATTTCAGGGGAATCGATCTGTATAAGCGCATTTCTCCTTACAGATATTTTCTGAAGCTTCCCAGCTGTAAGCAGAAGGTTCTGGAACAGTTTCTGGGAGTGACCCGCAAGGATGTCTTTACCGCCAGCGAGCTCATCGGAGTTTATCTGGATTACGTGAAAAATCCTTCGGAATTCTCAGAAAATGCTCTGTTTCTCCATAATGCCGAGGATTTAAAGGGAATGCTGGAAATTCTTCCCATGCTGGCCTATTATGATCTGTTCAATCAGCCGGTGAAAGTCCGCAAGGCCCAGGCAAATTCCTATAAAGACCTGAACGGCAACAGGCGCAGAGAATTAATTCTCATGTTTAATCCTGACATTCCCCTGCCCAGACCGGTATCGGCAAATGTCAATAATTGTTTCTTCCGGGGGGAAGGCACGGAATGCACTCTGAAGATTCCCATCTATGAGGAGGAGCTGAAATACTTTTATTCCAACTATCACGATTATTACTATCTCCCTGACGAGGACGTGGCGCTGCACAAGTCCGTGGCCGGTTTCGTGAATAAAGAGTACCGGATTCCCGCTTCTGCCGCCAACTGTTACACTCGCAAGGTATCCGCCTATCTGCCTCAGTGGGAGCTTCTGTTCACCCCGTTCTTCAAGCGGGAATACAAGAGCAGGGAGCTCTTCTTTGAGCTGACGGATGAGCTGAAGAAAAATAAGGCGGCATTTTCCTCCTATGCCGCACATGTTCTGAATATGATGTTTTCGTCCTATTAATCCATGGAAAAGCTGCCGCCCCGGCTGCTCTGTCAGCCGGGGCGGCAGCTTTTCACTGTCTCTTATATTTTCACGGTCTCTTATGGCTTCTGATAAAAGAATGCATTTTTCCGCAGATAACCGATCTCCCTGTGATTCATAATCTGTTCCGAACTTCCGATAAAAAGCAGTCCGCCGCTTACAAGAGAATTATAATATCTGCGGAACACCTGATCCTTGGCCTCCTCCGTAAAATATATCAGCACATTGCGGCACACAATCATATGACATCCCGCAGGATATACATCCTTCAGCAGATTATGTTCCCTGAACTCCACACATGCCTTTATCTCTTCCGATATCTCAAAACAGTCACCCTTCTGCCGGAAGTATCTCCTTCTCAGGTCCGCGGGCACCGTGGCAATGCTTTTGTCAGGATACAGGCCTTCCTTTGCCTGCTCAATCACCTGCTTATCCAGATCGGTGGCATAAACTCTGATATTGCTCAGCGGAATGTATCTGGACAGGGCCATCACAAGAGAATAGGGCTCGTCTCCCGTGGAGCAGGCCGCGCTCCATATTCTCAGCCTTTTTCCGAATCGCGCAATCAGCTCCGGGATCGCCTTCTGCTCCATTACCACCCACTGATCCGGATCACGGTAAAACTGCGATACATTAATGGTAATATAGGCAACAAATTCCTCCAGCACTTCCCTGTCGGTTCTGAGCGCCGATACATACTGATCATACCCCTGGATACCATGCTTTAAAATCAGGGTATCAATACGGCGTTTCATCTGATTTTCCTTGTAACTGTTTAAGTCAATTCCTGTCAAATGCAGGACTTCTCTCTTAAAATATTCATAGCCGTATAGGGTGGGTAAACCTGTCATTATTGGGCATCATCCTCCGCCTGAGCTGTGATCACCGCATCGATATCCACGGGAACCACATCTTCCTCCTGCTCTTCCCGCGCCGGAGAAGAGGCTGTCATTGCTTTGATACTCAGCGAGATCTTCTTGTCCGCCTCGTTGAAATCCACAATTTTCGCGGTTACTTCCTGGCCGATACTCAGCACGTCCGCAGGCTTCTCCACATGCTCCTTCGATATCTGAGACACATGAAGCAGGGCGTCAATGCCGGGTTCCAGCTCCACAAATGCGCCGAAATCTGTCATTCTGGCCACTCTGCCGGTGACCACATTGCCTACCGCGTATTTCTCAGATGCGTTTTTCCAGGGATTCTCATCCTCAAATTTCAGGGACAGCGCTATCTTGCTGCCGTTGATTTCCTTGATCAACACATTCAGCTCGTCGCCCACTTTAAATACTTTTCTGGGATGTTCCACATGTCCCCAGGACATCTCGGAAATGTGAAGCAGTCCGTC
>JAAWLQ010000221.1 GCA_022797995.1 Lachnospiraceae bacterium | reverse complement strand
GAACCATGTCCGCTTCCTGGATTTTCGCTTTCAGCAGATCCAGGGTCACATGAAATTCACTTCCCTTACCCAGCTCGCTTTCCACCTCAATGGAACCTTCCATGGCATCCACGATGTATTTCGTGATCGCCATCCCAAGCCCTGTGCCTTCCGTCTTCTGTACCCGGGCGGTATCCTCTCTGCTGAAAGAATCGAATATCTTCTTCATGTATTCCCGGGACATTCCGATTCCGGTATCCTTCACATACAGATGCGTCCGGATATACTCCTCTCCTTTGGGAGACTCCTCTTCAAACAGGGAGACATTGATTGTCCCCTCCTCCGGCGTGAACTTTACGGCATTCCCCAGCAGATTGATCATGACCTGATTGAGCCGCACATTATCGCAACATACATTTTCCACCGAAATATCGTGAATAAAAATATTGAAATGCTGCCGCTTTGCCTTTACCTGCGGCTGTACGATATTCACAATATTATCCATCACTTCGCGCAGGGAAACCTGGTCGATATTCAATGTCATCTTGCCGCTTTCAATTTTCGACATATCCAGCACATCGTTAATCAGTCCCAGCAGATGCTTGCTGGAAAGCGCAATCTTCTTCAGACAGTTCTGCACCTGTTCCATATTGTATATATTTGCAATGGCGATGGTGGTCATCCCCACAATCGCGTTCATCGGCGTACGGATGTCATGGCTCATGTTGGAGAGGAACTCGCTCTTTGCCCTGTTGGCATGCTCCGCCTCTCTTCGCGCTTTCTCCGCCACACTGCGCGCCTCCTCTGCCGCTCTCCGCTCCTGATTCGCCGTTTCACTGGCCTCCTTCAGCTCTCGCATCTGAACCTTTGCCATCTTAAAGCTCTGCCCGAATATCAGCAGCAATGCCGCCACCACAACGCCGCAGGCAAAATAGACCATATAGGACCAGTCACGTCCCATGTCGGAAATCAGCTTATCCAGATAGTCAAAGGGTAATCTGGTCACAAGATACCATTCGCTGAAGGGAAGATTGATGCAATACAGATGATACTTTGAATACATCCCACGCAGAACGGCAGAATAATTCTCCCCCGCTTCAATGGCCGTCTTCAGTTCCTTCACGTAATTCTCCGCAGTCTCTCTCTCCTGTTCCCCGAAAGTCTCATATATACTGTCATAGAAATTCCGGGTTGCAAAGCTGCCGCCCCGAAGCACATAGCCCCCATCCCTGCGGATGACATAGGAATCCACCAGCGCGTCCTCCTCATCCAGGAAGAGGCTGCTGCTGATATATTCCGATGAAAAACCGCCCACCAGGGAAATACTTTCACTTCCGTTGCTCATGGGGAAAGAATAAGGAATTCCCATCAGCACAACACCGTTTCCCGCGGTATCCCTCGCCACGGCCAGCTTCTGCTCACCCTTTTTCAGGCTGTTGAGAAACGGCTGGGGATCCAGCGCCTCCACCTCATCGCCGTAAAGCATCTCAAACTCACCGTCGCCGGAATAAAGCGCGAGATATGTAAAGTCTCTCGCCTCGGCGCTGTACTCCAGTCTGTCAAGAAATGCTTTTCTGTCGTTATCCGGGTCCGTCGTATCCACGATTGCCTTTAACTGAGAAAGCCGCAGGCCGATGACAGTTTCATAATGCAGAACAATCTGTTCGTTCATGCTGTTCATGTACATTCTGCCTACTTCTTCGATGGTCTTCGTGCTTCTTTTATTCATATATGCGGTCAGCAGTGTAAATAAACCGATCAAAAGAATACAGACTCCAGCCAGGCTGATCACTAAAAAGCGAATTGACTTGTCTGCTCTTTGTTTCTTTTTCATTCTATGAGCTCCTTCTGATGTCCGTACCAATCTAATACCCTAATTGCATTATAGCAGTCTTTTCCTGAATGGGCAAGTCAGTCTTTTGTCACTTTCATTTTTACAGAACAGGAATATATAATCCCGCTGAAACACAAAGGTTCTGAACCCTTTCCGCATAAAATGCTCCGGGCTCAGAACCTCACTTTTAACTGCGGAAGATGGGACTTGAACCCACACGGCATTGCTGCCACAAGATCCTTAGTCTTGCTCGTCTGCCAGTTCCGACACTTCCGCTTACAGTTGCTCACTGCAAGAGATATCATAGCACTTTCTCCCTGCCGTGTCAACAAAAAAATAGCCAACATTTCAGGACCCTGATTGTCATTGCCCTGTCGTCTTCTTCTCATTATGGAAAGGGAGCAGGTTTGGCCCCTGCTCCCCCCGTTTTGCTGAACAGACTGTGCTGCCGTCCGTTCTTCCTCAGTCTTCCTTCCTGTCCTCTGCGGACTCCCCGTCGGACTTCTCCATATTGTCCTCCAGCTTCTTCAGGGTATGGGACGCAAAATCTCTGCCGCCCACGCCGAAGGCGATGGCAAAGGCGATGGCAACAGCCGCCACCATCAGTCTGAAGGCAGTGTTCACGATATCCGCCGCAATACCCAGCTGGCTCAGAACCATGAATGCGCCCACTACGAGGATAGCGCACTTTGCAACCATCGCATAGTTCTTGAAGCCGTTCTTGCGAAGAGCCTTTTCAGCCACGGTTCCTGCGATGAAGCACAGAACCAGAATCAATACGGCGCTCAGGACAGCAGGCATGTAGCTGATGATCGCCGCACCGATGTTGGTCAGCACCTCCAGCTTCAGGACGTTTACGCCCTCCACTGCGAAGAAGATCACCACAACCGCATAAACTACGCCGCCCACGAATTTGCTCAGGCAGAAGGAGTGCTTATTGTTGTCCTCAAGGAGCTTCGTAAGCCTGGCATCCAGCCCGGCGGACGCAATCAGGCGGGTCACGATCTGTCCCACGAACTTGCCGATCATGCAGCCGATGATGATGATGACCAGACCGATGAAAATGTTGGGGATGAAGGCAAAGATCAGGTTCAGCATATGTACCGCCGGATCAGAGATCACGCTGATCTTCAGCACGTCAAGGGCCATCACGATCATGGGGATGAGAATCAGCACGTACACGATGTAAGCCAGCGTGTTGGAAAGCCTGTCGGTGTTGGCCACCTCGATGCCGGCCTTCTCCTGCAGCCTGTTCACATTGAGCTTATCGAACAGATGCGCCAGCAGCTGGCGGACCAGCTTTGCGATAAAGCATCCCACGATCAGCACGATGGCCGCCGCCACGATGTTGGGCACGTATCCCCACACGTTGTTCAGCAGGTTGGTGATGGGAGTAGAAACCTCCCGCATTCCCAGCGCTGCAAAGATTCCCGGCACGAAGAGCAGGAAAACCAGCAGGTACACAAGCTTTCCGATGAACTGCTTCGTGCTTCCGGCCTTGCCGGCATCGCCCTCCGAAGAGTCAAGCTTTCCCAGAAACTGGTCAATCTTTCCCTTTCCCAGCAGCTTCAGAACCAGAGACTTCACGACGCTTGCCACCAGGAAGGCAATCACAAGAATCAGGACGGCACTGATCACCGACCAAACTCCGGAGCCTATGGCGGACACGATTGAAGAAATAAATTGTGGCATGGCATTTCCCTCCATATCTGTTTATTAGACATATCCACAGCATGTCTTTACATTTCCAGATTATACCACATGAAAGGAATTATCACAATATCATTTCCTTTATATTATCGAAATATTGTCGAAATCCGTAACATTTCAGTATCCTGTCCGAACTGTTACGGATTTCCTTTCAGATGCCGGGGCATGGCACGATATGGCAGTCCGGAAATCCGGACCTGCCTAGTGATATTCGGGAAGGTAATCGCCGTGTGCGGCAATCAGTTCGTCCACCATATTTCGAATACTGTCGATATCCAGTTCACTTGAAGTGTGCGGATCCAGCATGGCGGCCTGGTATATATGTTCGCGCCGGCGTGTATGCGCCGCTTCGATGGTCAGCAGCTGCACGTTGATATTCGTCATGTTCATTGCGGCACACTGTACGGGCAGAGGTCCCACATGGCAGGGATGAATTCCGTGGCCGTTGACCAGGCAGGGAACCTCCACGCAGGCGTCCTCCGGCAGGTTGGAAATCAGATGACCTGTGTTCAGAACATTTCCTCCGATCTGATAGGGGGCGCCTGTCACAATGGATTCCATGATATGAGAGGCATACTCTCTGGAGCGCTCATGGTCCCTGACCCCGTTTTCCATAAGGTCGGCATATTCCTTTTTCCAGGATTCGATCTGTCTGACACAGCGACGGGGATATTCATCCAGAGGAATATTGTAGCGTTCAATCAGTTCGGGATATTTGCTTTTGATATAAAAGGCATTGTACTCCGCATTGTGTTCGCTGGATTCCGTACAGTAATATCCGAAATGATTGATGTAGTCAAGCCGGACCTTATCTTTAAAATCAGGCTCCGCCATTTTGCCGGCAACGCGGGCCTTAATTTCCGGATACAGGTCGTTGTTCTCCTTATCTCTGAGCTCCAGGAGCCAGGCCATATGATTGATTCCGGCAATGAGCTCCCGACGGCCCTCCAGCTTATCCTCCATGCCCAGTTCCTTCAGCAGTCCCTCGGAGCATACCTGTACACTGTGGCAGAGCCCTATTGTCTTAACAGGCGTATAACGAAGCATATAGCCGGTAAGCATTGCCATGGGGTTCGTGTAATTCAGGAAAAACGCATCCGGACACACCTCGGCCATATCCCGGGCAAAATCCTCCATCACGGGAATCGTGCGGAGCGCCCGCATGATGCCGCCGATACCGAGCGTATCGCCGATGGTCTGCCGGAGACCGAACTTTTTCGGGATCTCAAAGTCCGTGATCGTGCAGGGATCATAGAGCCCCACCTGAATGGCGTTGACCACAAAGTCAGCGCCCCGAAGCGCTTCTTTTCGCTGTTCCACACCCAGATAGCACTCAATCTTTCCATATCCGCCCTTCGTCCTGCGCATGGCCTCCAGAATGGTCTGGCTCTCTCTGAGACGCTCTCCGTCAATGTCATACAGAGCAAAAACACTGTCTCTCAGCGCTTCCGAGCACATGCAGTCTCCGATGACATTGCGGGCGAATACTGTGCTGCCGGCACCCATAAATGTAATTTTCATAAAAACCTCCTTGTCGTCCTGTTATTTGTGTCTGTGTAAGCAATCCGGTCACTATGTATACGTGACAGTTCAGCCGGGTTGCCGAACTGTTACCTGTGAACTTTATTATATCGGACAGAAAGAAAAAAAGAATTGATTTTTGTCATATGAATTTGTTATTATGTCAGATATAGGTAACAGTTCAGACAGCCCATAGGCAACAGGAGAAAGGCAAAACGATATGATTGTGATTGATCAGCATTACAGGGGGTACAATCCGGTTCAGTTCGGCAGTGAGAGCTGTAAGCCGGGACATTTTTTCGGGCCTGCCGTGCGCACGCACTGGCTGCTGCATTATGTGGTGCATGGATTTGGTATATTTGTCAGGGACGGTGTCAGCCGGCAGGTAAAGCCGGGAGAGATTTTCGTGATTCCCCCTTACGAAGAGACCTATTATGAGGCAGACGTAAAAAACCCCTGGAGATATATATGGATCGGTTTTACCGCGGAGGAGGAGGTTCCTCCGCCCCTGAAAAATGCGGTCATTCACTGTCCGGAAGCCGGAATGATTTTCGAGGATATGCTTCGCTGTGGAAAGCTGGAGAACGGCAGAAGCGCGTTTCTCTGCGCCAGGCTCTGGGAATTGTTCAGTATTCTGCTGGAGGAAGGAGGCCCTTCCGCAGATTATGTGGAAAAGGCAGTCAGCTATATGAATGCGGAATATGTCAATGACATAACAGTCAGCCAGATCGCGGAAAGCCTCGGTTTGAACCGCAGCTATTTCTCGGAGCTTTTCCGCAGACAGATGGGGGTATCTCCGCAAAAATATCTGATTCATCTGAGGATGGAGCGTGCCGCGGAGCTTCTCACAGTCTATGGGGAATCTCCCTCCACCGCAGGGCTGTCCGTGGGGTATCCGGACATCTATCACTTTTCCAAAATGTTCAAACGTCATTTCGGAATCTCTCCGAGAAATTATCAGCAGATGTACCTGCGGCACAGGGAACAGAAAATGCTCTGAATTTACAGCACAGGCCGCCGGAATCCGAACTCCGGCGACCTGTGTCAAATACCGCGCATTAATAGCCTGTATTTACTGTCTTCTGCCGTGTCTTCTGTCTCTTGCCCTCCGGCCTAACGCTGTACCCGTCCGGAGGCATCGCCGCCGGCCAGCGTCTCCACTTCTTTCCTGGACACCAGGTTGAAGTCGCCGGGAATGGTATGCTTCAATGCGGAAGCCGCCACGCCGAACTCCAGAGCCGCCTTGAAGTCCTTGCCGTCAAGCATGCCGCAGATGACGCCGCCCGCAAAGGAATCGCCGCCGCCCACACGGTCCACAATGGGATGAATGCTGTACTCTTTGGAATGGTAGAATTCTTTCGTATCTCTGGAGTAAATGCATGCGGACCAGCCGTTGTCGGAAGCCGAATGGCTGACTCTCAGGGAGGATACACAGTATTCAAAATTATAATCGGCTACCATCTGCTCGAAGATGGATTTGTACCCGGCCAGCTCCAGATCGCCGCTGGTGACATCCGTCTTCCCGGGCTTGTAGCCCAGAACCAGCTCCGCATCCTCCTCGTTTCCGATACATACGTCCACATACTGCATCAGGTTCTTCATGACCTTCTGGGCCTTCTCGGAGGACCAGAG
>JAAWLQ010000220.1 GCA_022797995.1 Lachnospiraceae bacterium | reverse complement strand
TACTATATATTAAAACTTGGACTCAAACTGCTACAACGCTTATAAATCAAGGGGTGTAGCAGTTTTATTTTTTTCAAAGTGTCAAAGACGGGATTATAGTCCCGAAGTGTGCGGACGTCAAGGACAAAACTGATAATTTTTCAAAGCCACTTTCCAAACCGGCCTGTCTGCTGAAGCCGTTCCTCCGGCAATACACTCATTGTCCTTCGGCAACAGCCACAGCACAGTTTTTCTCATGGAAAACAAATCAACAGGCCGGCATTATCGGTTTACTGAATTCGGATTTCCTGACCCGGATATATTTTATTGATATCCCTGATATGGGGATTATTCCTGATCAGCGTCCGCATGGGAATTCCGTGCTTTACGGCAATCCTGGAAAGTGTGTCTCCTTTCACCACGGTATAGCTTCCGCTCCCGTAGACTGCCTGTTCCGCAATCACCGCAATGTACCTTCCTCCCCTGTTAAATCTGAACATCGCCTGGCCATTCTCCGTAACGATAAAGCTTCCTGTCAGACGCATGGCACCTGCCGCCTCATCGTAATAATACAGAAAAGCCTTTCTTCCCGCATTTTCCACACCGAAGTTAATATGCAGGTTCACCGGAAGGGATGACATTCCCGTTCCTTCCGCCACAAATTCACGGCTGGCACAGGCATCTGTCAGCACTTCTCTTCTGACCGCTTCCGGAATATTCGCAGCCGCGGACACTGTAAGTACAAAGGGACTGTCCGCCTTTTTCAGCTCATTCCCTGAAATGCTGAAAGCAAATCCGCTGCCTGGCTGCAGTGCCAGTGTCACCTTTTTGCCCGCAATATTTCTCAGTACATTCACAGGCACTTCCATTTTATTACCCGTGAAAATATTGACATTTGTTCCGGTTGCCGCCGTGCGTAACTGTTCCGCTGCGGCATTCCAGTCCACAGCCACGGCCTGGGGGAACTCATCTCTCTCATTATCCCCGTCACGGTCATCATCATCCGATTTCGGATTCTCTTCCCTGCCCGGATCCTGGGCTTTTTGTACAAGTCCTTCATTTGCCTGTCTCAAAGCCTCCGTCACGGCATTCAGCAGGGCACGGTTCTCCTCCGTATCCTCCAGTACACCGTTTAACACAGATTCCGCATCCTTCAAAGCCGTCCTGAAAGCTGCCGCGGACTCTTCCGTATAGCCCTGAAGGGATTTATTTACCAGGCTCTGATACAATGTGTTCAGTTCGCCGGTATCCAGCATATTGGGCTCTTCCGGGAAGGAATAATAATACCATCCGTCACGGCCGTCCACACCTCCCTGGCCGCCGGTTATCGTATTAAATCCGCCGTAATAATAATCATAAGGAGACTGGGTTCCGCCATTGGATACCGGCAGTGAAAACGGATCCGTGTTCAGATAAGCATCCGTCTCCTCCGACATCTGTTCTCCGTAGAAATAATATGCCAGGTATTCTGCGGTCCGGGTCTTCTGTGCATTATCCGTTCCATGAGGCTCTCCGGGCTGTACCGGCCGCTGATTAAATTTAATCAGATTCTCTCCGTCATATCCCAGTGTGTTATAGACAGATTTCGCAATCTGCAGTCCCAGGGAATCAGCCTCGCAGCCGTCATTATAGTCATTCACCGTATTCTCCAGCACAATCGCTCTGGGCGCCAGAGTGGCAATCAGGTCATTCTGGTCATAGGGCAGACGGGTTCCGTATCCATATGCTCCGGGCAGTCTCTTATAGAAATTTCCCGGCGTCAGGAACTGTCTGAACAGCTCCGTCTCACGGACGCGGTTATGCCTGATGCTGTTTGCCATCATTTCCGTTCCGGAAGCAATCTGTACAGAGCTTACCCCGCTTCCCTCCGCCGCTGCAAAGAGGGTGCCGCTCCAGTCGTACTCATGGCCCGTATAAACATATCTCCAGGGGGAAGGTCCGCTGGCTCCCGCCGCACCCGGAATACATACGTCAATTCTCTCGTCAAATACCGCGGATACAAACGCATATTTTCCGTTGATGGAAAATCCTGTCACAGCCAGTTTCCCGGGATCCACAGCCGAAGCAATTCCCGCTGCCCCATCCAGAGTGCTGTCACTCATCATTTCCAGCGCGTCAATTACCCTTGTGGCACTCCAGGCCGCCGCCATCTCACTGCTGACCTCTTTCAGTGCGCCTTCCCCGTTTCTGCTGTAGGGATACAGGGTATAGAAGGCACCGGTTCTGGTTCCCCATGCATACTCGTTGCTTCTTCCGTCCCCTCCGCTGCCTGCGGGAACCTCCACCACGGCAAATCCCGCATCGCGGTATACCTCATTGTCACCGTCAAAGCTGAGCACTACAGGAACCGGCCCTCCCCCATGTCCGGAAGCCTGCAGCTGGTCCTCTGTGGGAGCATACACCGTAAAGTCCAGAGAAGCTGTGGCCGCACCTACGGTAATATCTATGGTAACCACATCTGTGGGACAGGTCACCGTTACTTCCATAGGCCAGAATCCCCAGAACAGAATGGTACGCTTATCTCCTATATTATAATGTTGAATCTTCTGTATTGTCATATTGTCGGGTTTTCCCGGCTTATATCCATATTCATAGAACTGGGCCATATCCAGGATTTCCGCTCTGCGCTCAATCCAGTCCTCCCCTGACTTCACCATCCGTTCACTCTGGAAGAATTTATAAGGATTGGGCAATGTCATCTGATCCGGCAGTTCATCGGGATCGGGATACCTGGTATCCGCCCATCTCAGGTCCCTGATGGCTGCCTCCAGCTGCTCTGCAGCCGCATCGGAAGCCGCTATATCCCGGTTCCCATTCTCCGCGTCCCGAATGACAGCTTCCGCCCGGGCCCTTGCCGCATCCAGCACAGCCTGACTCTCCTGCGTATAGACACCTTTTGGGAAGGCAATGGAGTCCAGATACCGTATGGCATTTGTCAGACGCCAGTCACTGTAAGCAAAGGAATCTGTTCCGTTCCATCCGCTTAATGTGACGGTTCCCCAGTCAACCGCATTGGGATGTTCATGATTCATATCCTCATATAAGCTGGTCTGCCCATGGCTCCAGAAAATGTTGCCCACACGGACAGGCGTACCCTCCGCTTCCTGAGGGGCGGCAGCCATTACCTTTGTCTCTTTCACTTTGTTTTCTTCAGTAATGCTGTCGTTTATATCTTTTGTACTGTCCTTTTCCTCGGGGTCTGCTTCCGCATCCTCTGTTATAGACTCTTCCGCATTTCCTTCTGCATTCGCTTTATTGTCGTCTGCGTTTGCTTTATCGTCGTCTGCATCCACTTTATTGTCGCCTGCGTTTGCAGTGCCTTCCGTTATATCTGTATTGTCATCATTTACAATACCTGCATTGTTGTCACTTACAGCATCTGCATTATTATTTACATCTTTATCCCCAGTGCTGTCCGGTATGTCCACGTCCATACTGCAGTTATTGATACCGCTGTTCTCAGCACTGTTCTTGCCTTCCAAATCTTCCGTTATATTTTCATTTTCGGAATTATTCACATCGGAAGCCTCTTCCTGTTCTGTGGATTCGCTTTTGCTTGCCGAATTGTCTGCCTCAGAAGGCACTTCTGATTCTTCTGCTTCGCTTTCCGTTTCGGAATTATCTGCACTGGAAGCTTCATTTTCCGATTCTGTCGGCTTGTTCTCGCTTTCCGGGTTGTCTGTGTCAGAAGGCTCATCAGAAGATTCCTCAGGCTCTTCCGACCCGCTTCCATTCTCATTTTCGGAATTCTCTCCATCCGAAACCTCATCTTCTGCTCCCGCCGGTCCGCTCCCGCTCTCCGATTTGTCCGCACCGGAAGTCTCCCCGGACTCCTCGGATTCTCCGGATTCTTCTGATTTTTCGGTTCCCTTTTCTATCTCAGAACTCTCTCCGCCTAATGTTTCATCCTTCGATTCTTCCGCTCCGGTCTCACCATTTATGGCAGGAGCTGTACGGAAAGCTGCCGCCGCGGCAGTTTCTCCCTCCACCGCCACATCGCAGATTTCAACTTCCAGACCAATCTGTGTCCCATTCTGAAGTGCAAGGCCTTCCAGCTGGATCGCCAGCTCCACCGTATAGCCCGTTACCCCCCCGGTCTCATCCTGCAGATCTGCCACCGCATATTCTTTAATGCGGTTCTGATATTCCGGGTGAATGGGATCTGCCATAGGTGTCCCCAGAGAAGGAATATTTGCATTGCGATAGTAATACAGTTCCCCATCGGAGCCTATTGTAAATGTACCAATGGTATCTGTCTCGTAAAGCACCTTGTCATTATACAGGTCAATGCCGAAGGTCACACTGTCCAACGTCTTCGGAACAGCCGGATTTCCTGTCGGGCCGCTCTTCTCTGCTCCGGTTCCGCGATGAGGTGTGACATCATGTACCTCCACCAGCAGATACAGGACAGGGCCATCCCACAGAAGTCTCAATATCCCATAGCTCTGTTCGCCATCCGGATATTCATATCCTCCCACAGGAATCACATTCTCAATTCTGGAGCTCTCCGCATTTTCATATGCTTCATCCGCAATACCGTCCACAATGATTTCATCGGAAGTAAATACCGCGTTCATCTGTTTCTGCGGCCAGGCAGAGGAATCATAATTTGCAGTATAAGGAATCATGTGGCTCTGATTGGCTGCCTGTACCGTCCCCGGTATACTGCTCACCGCCAACATTGCCGCCAGGAATATGCCCATGGCTCTTTTTACTTTCATAGTACTCCCTCCGTTGTTCATTCATTTGCAAATTTCAAATGCCGGCAATCACAAGTTACAATTATATAATTGGTAGTTTCATACTACTGGAATTTTTCACAGATTAATACCAAATTAATATACACCATACAGAAAAACCACTTCTTTTTTGTGCTTTTTATATATTTTTTATCTTTTAAAATCATTTTTAATGTATATAGTGCATAAAATCTGTATTGCGCATCAAATTTTCTGTAGTATGAAGGAACTGCTCCATAGCAGTTCGGACAGGTCCTTAACTGTTACGCTGCCCTTTCCATAATCAGGAATTTCGATTGTGAAAAGAAGAAAAATAAAGTATAATCATCTCATATTTATAAAGGAGTTTCGAGACATATCCGATTTGGAAACCTGAAAATCAGAAAGCAGAAGGAGAGGCAAAATGATCACTGACACCGCATATTCTGTTCCATATATATATCCTTCCATCCAGTCCGGGCCGGTCCCATTCACCGGGCCGCTTACGGTGGATGTCCCCGGTTCCAAAAGCATCACCAACCGCGCTCTGCTGCTGGCCACCCTGGCCGACGGTACTTCCTGCCTGAGGGGAGCTCTCTTCTCCGATGATTCCAGGCATTTTCTGCAGTGTATTCAGAATTTGGGATTTGAAGCGGAGGTGGATGAAGAAAATTGTCAGATCACCGTCAGGGGACTTGGGGGCGTGATTCCCCGGCCGGAAGCAAAGCAGTATGTGGGCAGCGCCGGAACCGCCGCACGATTTCTCACTGCCTGTCTCGGCCTTTCTCATGGCATTTATCATATGGATGCCTCGGCGCAGATGCGCAGGAGACCTATGGCGCCGCTGCTGGATGCTCTGAAGGAGCTGGGCTGTGAGATTCTATATGAAGCCGGAAGCACCGAAGGGCATTTCCCCTTTACCCTGCAAAGCCACGGCTTTCGGAAGAACAGCATTTCCGTCAACATCGACAGCAGCAGTCAGTTTCTCAGCGCGCTGCTCATTGTCTCCTGCCTGTGTGAAAAGGATTTTACCATTCAGATAGAAGGCACTCATGGTATGGCATACATAGAAATGACCCGGAAAATGATGGAACAGTTCGGCGTCCATACTCAGGAAACGGGGGAACGTACCTTTCTGACCAGGTCCAATCAACATTACAGGGCAATGGATTATCGTATCGAGCCGGATGTGTCCGCCGCCTGTTATTTTTATGCCATGAGTCCGTTGCTGAATCTCCCTGTTCTGGTAAATCATGTCCATTTTGATTCCCTCCAGGGAGATGTGGAATTTATCGAAATTCTGAAGAAAATGGGATGTTCCGCGGAAGACACCTCCCGGGGGATTCTGGTGACACCTCCTGAGAATGGAGTCTTCCACGGCATCACCGCGGACATGTCCGCCTGCTCCGATCAGGCCATCACGCTGGCGGCCATAGCTCCTTTTGCGGACAGCCCCACTGTCATCACAGGAATCGGGCATATCCGCTTTCAGGAAAGCAACCGCATCCGGGCAATTGCCACGGAGCTGACCAGAATGGGAATCTCCTGCCGGGAAACCGGAGACAGCATCACCATTTACCCGGGCACGCCCCGGGCTGCCAGGGTGGAAACCTATGACGACCACCGCATGGCCATGGGCTTTTCCCTGACGGGACTGCGCAGTCCCGGAATCGTCATCGACAATCCCGGCTGCTGCCGCAAGACTTTCGAAAATTACTTCCAGGTTCTGGACAGCGTGACCACGCGGTTTCTGCCTGGCATGCCGGATGTATTTTAACTGTACCGTTTCTGAAGTGCCGAATTCGGAACAGTAAAGCCCCATACATCTGGCCGCACCATCATATGTGAAACAATGTAGCCATTTGCCGGGCCATGTTTTAGTTTTACTGTATGGCAAATAAGCAGGTATGAAAAATGCCTGCCATGTGGTATAATGTCCTTATTCATGGCAGGAAACGGCCGAATGGCCATCAGTACCATGTGCGGGCTGTGCACA
>JAAWLQ010000219.1 GCA_022797995.1 Lachnospiraceae bacterium | reverse complement strand
GTCAGGCAGAACAGAAGGAGACGACAAAACGTCAGGTGATACCGGAGAAGATAACGGAACCATAGAAGGTGCAGGGAACAATGCTTCAGATAAGGATAAACCTGACCGGGACGACATTAAGCTGCCGGATATTAACATCGGCGGAGACGGCAAGCTTCCATCGGAAGGACTGCCGGACGATCTCATTCCGGATAGCCCGCGGGTGGATGTGGAAAGCTACCTGGCAGCACTGCGGCGGTTCGGGGAAGGCACCAGCACCCACCTGACCAATATCACCTCCGCCACAAATGACAGAAGCGGAGGAATCAACGAGAATCTGAGCAGACTGAACAGTGAGCTCAGGGAGGCGGGCAATCAGCTGCAGCAGCTTGCGGATGTGCTGCAGCAGGGGACAGACAGAACTTCCGCTAATGTGGATGCTTTGATGAATCAGGCAAAAGTCCTGCGCCGCAGCATTAACGAGCTGCGGGATGACCTGTTCCGCTATGAGGGCATTACCATGGAGGATGCCTCCGACGAGGCGGCCGGAGGGGATCTGGAGAATGTGGGAGCGCCTGACGGGGAAGAGGAAGAAGCCTATTATGATACCACTTCCTTCCAGCAGGGAAAGATAACGCTTTCCGTCAATCGGGGAACCGTGGAGGCGGATGCCAATGTGGGCGGTATTGTAGGACAGATTGCCACAGAGTATGACTTCGATCCGGAAGATGACATCAGTATCAGCGGCGCTGAGAGCTTCAACATTGAGCAGACTGTGAAGGCGGTGGTCAGAGAGAGCCGCAATCTGGGCAGTATAACGGGAAAGAAGGACTGTGTGGGAGGCATCGCGGGAAAGGCGGACTTTGGAGCGGTGATTTCCTGTGAATCCTATGGCCCGGTGTGCAGTACGGGAGGAAGCTATGTGGGCGGGATTGCCGGCGTTTCGGCATACTGTATCAGGAGCTGCTATACCATGGGAAACTTAAGCGGGAAGGATTACGTGGGCGGCATCGCGGGAAAGGGCTGTGATATTTTCTACAGCTATGCCTATCCGGAAGTGGAGTATTCGGGAGAATATGCCGGTTCCATAGCAGGATGGCTGGAAGAAGAGGGAATTCTCTGTGAAAATTACTATGTGAAGGGAAGGGTTCCCGGAGTGGATTCCATCGGGTATGAGAATGGTGCCACACCTTTGGATTACACGGAATTCTGCAGCAGAGAAGGGGTGCCGGAAGCATTTTCCCGGTTTACGGTGCGTTTTGTGGCGGAGGGGAAGGAGCTGGCCTCTTTCCAATGTGCTTATGGAGAAGCGATTGACAGAACGAAGCTTCCTGAGGTGCCGGAGAAGGAAGGATTTTATGGGAGCTGGCCGGAATTTGATTCTGATTGTGTGACCGGCAATCAAATCCTGGAGGCCCGGTACGAGAAATGGATCACCTCTCTGGCCAGCAGGGAGACGGATGAAAATGGCAGACCGCTGGTATTGGTGCAGGGCGAGTTCCTGCCGGAGGATGAGCTGAAGCTGGAAGAGGTTCAGGAGAACGGAACAAAGCTTGCCATTGTCCGGACAGACGAAAACGGGCAGGAATCCGGGCGGTACGAACAGCCTGTCATAGTGCGGGTATTCTGCGAGGACACGGAAAACGCGACAGTGGAGACAGAGACAGAAGCCGGGTACAGCCGGACGGAGAGCACTGTGCTGGGAAGCTATCTGGAGTTTTCTATGGACCGGCCCGGAACTTTCCGTGTGATTATGGAAGAAAAGGATAATCACGAAAAAATTATCACGGTGTGTGTCGCAGGGGGAGTTGTCGTTGTACTGCTGCTTATCGGATTGCTGATCAAAAAAAGGAAGAGGCAGGCTGCCAGGCATGATTAGCCTTGCGAAGATCAGACAGCCATGGAAAGGGCTGTAGAAAAAAGTTACGATTTACAGCCGATGTCTGTCAGCTAAGCATCAGGTTAGATTCTGCTATAGGGATCTAACCTGAATATCAAACCATTTCATATGCTTCTCATTTTCAAATTCTGATTTATGAATTATGGCAGCTGTTCTTTTCGTTTTCAGTAATTCACAAGTTTGTATTGTGATATTTCTAACATCATATTTCATTTTATTATTTTTCAGGGCTTTGGCCAATTCTGTAGTATGTTCATCACAGGTCCTTGGAACCAGTTCCTCCTCCTGATAGCCTGTGAACAAAAGGAAGAATTATACGTTTGCATCATAGTCTGATAAACAGATTCTTAATTACTGATTGCGCATTGACGTAACTTAAGATAAAATGGTTGTAAATTAACTTTATGATTTTTTCGTATGATTCAGTGGCAGAAAGAACGGTTGCTTCAAGGATAGGAGTTTCGACAGGGTGGAAAGAACGGGGAGGTCAGAATGAAAAAGGCGTTACCGATTGGGGTGGAAAATTTTGAGGATATTATCAAAAATGAATATTGTTATGTAGATAAAACTTTGTTCATCAAAGAATTGCTGGATTTAAAGGGAAAGGTGAATCTGTTCACCCGCCCCAGGCGTTTCGGCAAGACCCTGAATCTCAGCATGTTACGGTACTTTTTCGAGGATACCGGGGACGCGGAAAAGAATGCACAGAACAGAGCACTCTTTCAGGGACTGAAAATAATGGAGGCCGGCGAAACGTATACGAGTCAGACGGGAAGCTATCCTGTGATCAACCTGACCCTGAAATCGGCGAAGCAGCCGGCATTTGAATCTGCCTGTGCGAAACTGAAAGGGGAAATCGCGGAGGAGTTCAAACGGCACCGCTATATACTGGAGAGCGATTTACTGGATGTGGCAGATAAGCGCAAGTTTCAGGAGATTGCAGTGGAGGAGGCAGAAAATGACGAATATACCGGTGCGCTTAAATTCCTGAGCAGGTGTTTGTACCAGGTTACGGGGAAGAGCGTGGTTATTCTCATTGACGAATATGATGTGCCATTGGAAAATGCATATTTCAGGGGATTCTACAGAGAGATGGTGGACTTTGTCCGGGCTTTGTTTGAAGCCGGGCTGAAGACAAATGATTACCTGCGGTTTGCGGTGATTACGGGGTGTCTTCGTATATCGAAGGAGAGCATTTTTACAGGGCTGATTCACTTAAATATTATTTCTGTTCTCGACAGAAAATACAGCGAACACTTTGGCTTCACAGAAACGGAAGTACTGCAACTGATGACTTATTACGGTGTGGAAAGTCGTTTTGCCACAATGAAGGAATGGTATGATGGATATTTGTTCGGCGATGCGGAAGTATATAATCCCTGGAGTGTGATTAAATTTTTGTATGACCTGCAGGGGGATAGGGACGCCTTTCCCCATCCCTACTGGATTAACACCAGCTCCAACGATATCATAAAGGATATGATTGCCCAGGCGGACAGGGAAACCAAGGGACAGATCGAGACGCTTTTAAACGGCGGGACGCTGGATATCAAGGTGCATGAGGAGATTACTTATGAGGATATGCACGAAAAAGGAGAGAATCTGTGGAATTTCCTGTATTTCACAGGGTATCTGACGAAAAGGGAGGAATATTTCATAGAGCCCTCCATTTACCTGCGGGTATGCATTCCCAACGTGGAGGTGAAGACCATTTATCAGAATACGATACTGGGATGGCTGCGCAGGCGGATAGAGAAGCAGGACTTCCATGATCTATATCGTGCCATGGAAGAGGGAGATGCGGAAAAGATGGGAGAGATACTGAGTGAACAGCTCTTTTCCACCATCAGCTTTTATGACAGCGCGGAGAATTTCTACCATGGCTTCCTGGCGGGCATCCTGAGCCAGAGTGAGAATTATCTGGTGAAATCCAACAGAGAGTCGGGAAAGGGGCGATCGGACATCTGCGTGAAAAGTCCTTCCCTGCGGGGCAGGTCATTTATTCTGGAGGTAAAGGTATCAGATTCCATTGATGATTTGGAGGCGGACGCGAAGAAAGCCTTGCAGCAGATATACGATAAGAAGTATATGGATGAACTGCGGATGGAAGGGTATCGGAAGATTGACTGCTATGGGGTTTCCTTTTATCGGAAGGACTGTGAAGTGCGGTTTGGAAAGTGAGAATGCGGCGTTTTTTTGAAAGACAGGTGCCGAGGAAATTCCTTGCATTACAGAAGAAAAGGCGGGATACAATCATGCAGACAGACTATAAGAATAAGGGAATCACACTTTTAAAAAAGGGTCAGAAGGGCATGATTCATGCCGTATTCAGCCGCTTCGGCCTGATGCTTCTCCTGCTGGTGGTACAGGCGCTACTCCTGATCGGAGCATTTCTGTGGTTCAGAGAATACCAGCCCCAGTATTACGGGGCAATGATGCTGCTGGACATTGTGATTGTAATCTGGATTTTGAACAGCAATATCAACCCGACGGCGAAAATCACATGGTTCGTTGTGATTGCGGTTATGCCGGTATTCGGCGTACTTCTGTTTTTGTATACAAAGAGCGATATCGGGCACAGAGCTTTGAAAAAGCGTGTGGACGAGATTATCACCGGGACGAAAGAGGATATCCCTCAGCGGCAGGAAGTGATAGACAGGCTTGCCCGGGACAATGGGGCGGTGGCGACGCTGGCCCATTATATCGGCAGAAGCAGCTGTCATCCGGTCTATGACAGGACGGCTGTGACCTACTTCCCTCTGGGGGAGGACAAATTTGAGGAGATGCTGAAGCAGCTGGAGGCGGCCGAGCATTTTATCTTCATGGAATATTTCATTGTGGCCGAGGGAGAAATGTGGGGACAGGTGCTGGAGATCCTCGTCCGGAAGGCGGCCCAGGGAGTGGATGTGCGCATGATGTATGACGGTTCCTGCGAGTTTGCCCTGCTGCCCCGGGATTATCCGAAACGTCTGCGGGCGCTGGGGATTCGCTGTAAAGTATTTTCGCCGGTGACGCCTTTTATCTCCACCCATTATAATTACAGGGACCACAGGAAGATTCTGGTCATCGACGGACACACCGCCTTCAATGGGGGAGTGAATCTGGCGGATGAATATATCAACCGGAAAGTGAAGTTCGGGCATTGGAAGGATACCGCCGTCATGGTGAAGGGAGAGGCGGCGAAAAGCTTTACATTGATGTTCCTGCAGACCTGGGGGATAGACGAAAGAGAGCAGGAATATAAGCATTTTCTGTCCTGTCCGGCCTTGCCGGTTCAGTGGGCGAAGGGGTATGTCATCCCCTATGGTGACTGCCCGCTGGACGATGAGAAGGTGGGAGAGCGGGTGTACATGGATATTCTGAACCGATCTCTCAAATATGTACATATTATGACCCCCTATCTGATTCTGGACGGCGAGATGGAGACCGCCCTGAAATTCGCGGCGGAGAGAGGGGTTGAGGTGGCGCTGATTCTGCCGGGGATTCCCGATAAGGCCATCCCCTATGCCCTGGCGAAGACCCATTATAAGTCTCTGCTGGAATCGGGGATAAAGATATACGAATATACGCCTGGCTTTGTCCATGCCAAAGTATTTGTCTGCGATGACGCAGAAGCGGTGGTGGGGACTATCAATCTGGATTACCGCAGTCTGTACCACCATTTTGAATGTGCCACCTACATGTATGACACAGACTGCATTCCGGACATCGAGGCGGATTTCCAGGCCACGTTGGAAAAGTGCAGGCAGGTTTCCCGGGAGACGATCCGCAGGGAAAAATGGCATGTGAAGCTGGTGGGATGTCTGGCGAAGGCGGTGGCACCGCTGTTGTAAGCACAGACACCGACCAAAAGCTGATGAGAAAATTTAAGCAGGATGAACTGGCTCTCAGAGAAGATAATTCATTCGACGATTGCCTGTTTACTCCTGCTTTTTCATTATAGGAAAGTTCGCTGTCAGATGGACATGGAAGCAGAACGGTGCCGGAGGCACTTTTGATTTCTGACAATAAATCCTGGCAAAGCAAGGATTCAAAGCATGGATTTTACTGTCACCCAAAGAGAAAGAGCCGGAAGCGCAGAACAAAAGAAATGTAAAAGCAAGGGAAGGGCAAAAGCAGAGGACAGGCAAAAACGAAGGAAAGGAAAAAGCAAAGAAGAAAAGTAAAGAAGAAGCAACAAAAAGAGATGAAAAAAGTCCAATGAGACAGGAAATAAATGAAAGCACGGCAAAAGAAACTATGCTATTCTATAAAATAGAGTAATTCTCATCAATTAAGTGAGGAGGACAGAAGGATGGAGATTCGGCTAAAAGAGAGAATGCAGCCGGTACCGTTGCAGGGAGGATTCCGTATGGAAGGCTTTTGGGTATGGTGCGGGAGCGTGGCAAAGGGAGAGGACGGCAGGTACCATATGTTTGCATCCAGATGGCCCAAAGCCTTTCCAATGCATCCGGGATGGCTGCTGGTATCCGAGGTAGTGAGGGCTGTTTCCGATACGCCCCAGGGACCTTACCGGTGGGCGGAGACAGTGCTGCCCGCAAGAGGTCCCCAGTATTGGGACGGGCGGATGACCCATAACCCCCATATTACCAGACAGGGGGATAAATGGGTGCTCTATTATACGGGCAGCACCCACCCTTTTGCAGATTTAGCTCCAGGGGAAGAGCTGCGGCCGGAGGACCCCAGAGTCATCGTGGCAAGAGCCAACAAGCGGGTGGGCATTGCGGTGGCCGACCATATCACAGGACCATGGAAAAGGTTCCCGGAGCCGGTACTGCCGGTGCGGCCCTGCCATGGGGATAATATGCTGACTTCCAATCC
>JAAWLQ010000218.1 GCA_022797995.1 Lachnospiraceae bacterium | reverse complement strand
ACGAATTGGAAATAACGGAAGAACAATAATATGAACAATAATCTTATTTTCGGTATCCGCCCCGTAGCCGAAGCCATCGATCCAAAGCCTGTTGACCGAAGGGTCCGCCAGATCTGCTTTGTTCAGAAGAACAATTCTGGACTTTCCTTTTCCCAGCTGGTCGATATCCGGATTCCGGCTGGCCAGCGGCGCCCTTGCATCCACCAGCTCTATGATCAGATCGATTAACTTTATATTCTCCTGCATCATACGCTTTGCCTTCGTCATATGACCGGGATACCACTGATAGTTCATCTCTATTTTACAAATCCCATGCCTGCCTCCTCACAGGGGGCACGGAACCATACCTTTCCTATAATCTCCGTCTCCTTTACCGGTCCGATATTGGCGGAGCGGCTGTCCTCACTGTTCCCGGGATTGTCCCCGATACAGAAGAATTCGCCGTTGTCGAGAAGCAGTTCGTTGGCGGCGATGCCTGCGTCCGCCAGCTTCTCTGTCACCCACTGGCTTTCCTCCCCGTTCACATACAGCACACCCTCTCTGACCTCCACATTGTCTCCGGGCACGGCAACCACACGTTTTACATAGTAATGTGCATTCTCATTCCCGTTGGGAAGGAACACCACCACATCCCCTCTTTTGGGGGAAGATATCAGATAGAGAAAGGAATTGATAAATATCTGCTGCCCGTTATACAGAGTGGGTTCCATGGATACCCCCACCACATTAGTGGTCATTCCCAGGAAAACATTCAGAACCACCGCGATAAAAATCGCCGTCAGAATACCGAAAATCCAGCTGAATACCTCCTTCACATGGGCAGAACTTATTTTCTTTTTCCTCCTGTAGAAACTTAAACCTCTGCTTTTCGCCATATATACATACCATGTTACCATTTTAAAGCGAAAAGGGCAACTACGCATGTAATTGCCCTCTTATCATCTCTGTGTCACTGCCGTCCTTACCTGACCGCCTCTTTTACCTTTGCTCTCTTACCTACACGTCCTCTCAGATAGTTCAGCTTGGCACGTCTCACCTTACCTCTTCTGACTACTTCTATCTTCTCAACATTGGGAGAATGCACAGGCCAGGTCTTCTCGACACCGATGCCGTTGGAAGATTTCCTGACGGTAAAGGTCTCCCTGGCACCGCCGCCCTGCCTCTTCAGCACAATACCCTCGAATACCTGAATTCTCTCACGGTTTCCTTCCTTGATTCTGCCGTATACCTTTACGGTATCGCCTACGTTGAACTCGTCAACTTCCTTCTTCAACTGTTCCGCTTCAATTTCTCTGATAATATCACTCATAACGAGCCTCCTTCATAAAATGGATGTTCTTAATACGCTTGAGCCCCGGAATTACTCAGCTCTCCGATTCTCCTGTAACAGAGGACCATCTCGTTTTCACAACATTAAAATTTTAGCATAGGGCCATTCTATTTGCAAGTACTTTTTTTCAGCCATCGGAAAATTTTTCCTGCTTTGTAGAATCCCAGTTTTTCCTGCAGTCTGACCATTGCCTCATTCCTCTCGTCCACATACAGATACGGAATCCTTCCTGTCTCAAGGATACGGTTTACCACATATGCCTCCAGCGATTCCCCGATTCCCTTCCCGCGGCAAGACTCTTCCACGTAAAGCATTCCCAGACTGCCTCCGCCGTGTATCCCGGCGAAACCAATGAGCCTTTCTTCCTCAAAGGCACCATACAGTGCCCCCGCTCCCATACGTGCCCTGATATAAGCTTCTCCGCCGCCCGCCGCTTCCGGATAATGACGGCATACATATTCCAGACTGTCCGGAGACAGTCTCCGAATCTCCCTGTGCCGCACCGGCAGTGTCTCCCGACGGGTATACAGCATCTGTATGCCGCGGCAGGCTATTTCACAAAACCTCTTTTCCAACTGCCCTGCCGATATCTGTCCTTTCGACTCCTTCTGCTCCTCAGAATCCAAAGCTGCGGAAGCTCCACGCCTCTCCAGAAGCTCCTTCATAAAGGGCTGAGATATCACAATCCACTCCACATCCGTCGGGATCCTTTCGGCCAGCAACTTACCGGACACCTCATCCGCGGCTGTCATCATGCAGATCCTGTTTTCCGCATCATACACCAGAATATCCCATTCCCCGGATGTGCCGGTATCCGCCGCATAGAGGATTTCTCCCCTGCCGGCGGCCAGAGATTCCATCATGTGAATATTATTTCTCTTCGCCCCCGACAGTCTTCTGATGATTTCCTGCTTCTTCCGGTACTTTTCATATAAATCAGGCCGCCTCTGTGCCGTGCGGTTCACGGACTGTTCCAGCCGCCATGCCGCGATTGCCCTGTGATCTCCGGACAGAAGTATTTCCGGGACCTTCTTCCCGTGCCACTGCTCAGGTCTGGAATACTGTGGATATTCCAGCAAATCACAGTGAAAGCTTTCTTCCTCCGCGGAAGAATCATTGCCAAGGACGCCGGGAAGCAGCCTTGCGATAGCATCTATCATCACCATGGCGGGAAGCTCTCCTCCGGTGAGCACATAATCTCCCAGGGAAAGATAATCCGTGGCAATTTCCTCCAGCACCCGCTCATCGATTCCTTCATAGTGGCCGCATAGAAAAAGCAGTTCCTCTTCCCCGGAAAGTTCCCGGGCCTTTTTCTGTGTAAAGGGTTCCCCCTGAGGCGTCACATAGATGGTTCTGATCTTTCTTCCCTCTGTCACCGCTCTGTATGCGTCATAGACAGGCTGAGCCTGCATCAGCATTCCCGCGCCGCCTCCGTAAGGGTAATCATCCACCTTTCCGTGCCGCTCCTGCGTATAATCCCTGATATTCACCACATTCAGCGAAAAAAGCCGCCTCTCCGCCGCTTTTCCGAGAATCCCCCGGCCAAGCCCCTGCTCGATCATCTCCGGAAATAAAGTCAATACATGAAATCTCACTTTTGCTCCTGTCTTCTGCCATCCGCAGTCCTGCGTGTTTGGCTGCAGAGTTCCAAGTAACCGTCAGCTCCCTGAGAATCTGTCATATTGTAACAGTTCATTGTCCTGTCCGAACTGTTACGTTATATCTCTACAGCAGCCCGTCCAGAATATGAATTCTGATATATCCGGCCTCCACATTCACCTCGAGGACACACTGTCTGATTGCCGGCAGCAATAATTCTCTTCCGTCATCCATCGCAATGACATACACATCGTTGGCCCCTGTCTCAAGCACGTCCTTCAGAACACCGATCCTGGTTCCATCCTCATCCTTTACGGTAAGGCCCATCAGATCGGCCACAAAATACTCGTCCTTTTTCAGTCGTACCGCATTGCTTCTGGGCACCAGAAGCGGACAGCTTCTGTACTTTTCCACATCCTCTATCCGATCCAGTCCTCTGAATTTCAGAATGGCAAACTGTCTGAAAAATCTGACACTCTCGATCTCAAGCACCATTCTGTCTGCGCCGCCTGCCTTTTCCAACCCCGACGTCACGGCATTTCCGCCGTTCACCGTCCTTGTTCTGTGTGGGTCAAGAATCACTTCCTTCAGCCCCCGGAACCGTTTCACGTCATCGGTTGTGGGAAACACTTTTACCTCACCCTTCAGACCATGGGTGGAGGCGATAATGCCGACCTGAAAATATTCCTCCATCTTTTTCCTCTCATTGTTGATTGCCTGCGGCATCGTTTTGAGTCCATGTCCGCCTGAGGACGGACTTTCCTGCATTGCTAAAAAGTAAGTGCCCACAGGTAAAAGGAAGGAGGAACCGTGTCCGCAGGTTCCTCCCAGCCATTTCTACATAATCTCCACATCCACGTTCTTTTTGTCCCTGGATGCCGCCGCTTTTGCCACAGAACGTATTGCCTTGGCAATTCTGCCCTGCTTGCCGATAACCTTACCCATGTCGGAAGGCGCCACATGAAGCTCGATCAGCGTGCTTCTGCCCTCCTCCTTTTCCGTCACAACGACTTCGTCCGGGTTGTCAACCAACGCTTTTGCGATAACTTCCACCAATTCCTTCATAAGCCACCTCCAAGAATGAAATTATTTATTTCTCAATTCCGGCAGCCTTGAAAAGCTTACCAACCACTTCCGTGGGCTGTGCGCCGTTAGCCAGCCACTTTTTAGCCAGCTCCTCATTAATTTTGAACGTGCTGGGATCGGTGCTGGGATCATAAGTGCCAATCTCCTCAATAAATCTTCCGTCTCTGGGAGAACGGGAATCAGCCACGATAATTCTGTAAAAAGGCGCCTTCTTCTGTCCCATTCTTCTCAATCTGATCTTTACTGCCATTTCTTACCCTCTTTCTGCCGTCTTACGGCCTTTTGCGTGATTTTATCATTTTTGTTTATGAAAAGGAGCATATTGATACAAAAAAGCATCCACTCCCTGTTCAACCTCATCTACGGTGAGAACTAAAAGGGAAACCTGCCGCCTCCCATACCCGGAAATCCTCCGAACATTCCTCTGCCTTTTCTGCCGCCGCCAAACTGCTTCATCATCTTCTGACTCTGTTCAAACTGTTTGATAAAGCGGTTAACCACTGCGATATCCACTCCCGCCCCTTTGGCTATACGATGCTTTCTCCGGGGATTTAAAAGCTTCGGATTCCGCCGTTCTTCCTTTGTCATGGAGAGTACAATCGCCTCCATATGCTTCAGCTGCTTTTCATCAATCATGGAGTCCAGATCGGCCCCTTTGACTCCAAGTCCGGGCAGCATACTCAGTATACTGCTCAGGCCGCCCATATTCCGCATCTGCTTCATGCTTTCCAGGTAGTCCTCGAAATCGAACTTTCCCTTCTTCATACGGCCCGCCATCTCGCGGCTCTTATCCTCGTCAAGGTCAATGCTCTCCTGGGCTTTCTCAATCAGAGACAGCACATCTCCCATGCCCAGAATCCGGTTGGCCATACGGTCGGGATAGAACTGCTCCAGATCGGACAGCTTCTCTCCCATGCTCACATACAGAATCGGTTTGCCGGTGACAGCCTTTACGGAAAGCGCGGCGCCGCCTCTGGTATCGCCATCCATCTTCGACAGAACCACACCGTCGATTCCCACTTTCTCATTGAATTCCTTCGCCACGTTCACGGCATCCTGACCGGTCATGGCATCTACCACCAGCAAAGTCTGGTGTACGGAGACTGTATTCTTGATCTCCTGCAGCTCGGTCATCATATCTTCGTCAATATGAAGCCGTCCTGCGGTATCCAGGATCACCACATTATGTCCGTTCTTCTCTGCGTATCGGATGGCCTCCGCTGCTATCTCGGGGGGCTTGTGATCCGTTCCCATAGAGAATACATCCACTTCCTGCTTCCTGCCGTTTATCTGCAGCTGTTCGATGGCGGCCGGTCTGTAGATATCACATGCCACAAGCAGAGATTTCTTCCCTTTCATTTTCAGCTTTCCGGCAATTTTCGCGGTGGCCGTAGTCTTACCGGCGCCCTGTAAGCCTGCCATCATGATCACAGTGATGGACTTGCCCGGCTGCATTGCAAGCTCCGTGGTCTCGCTGCCCATAAGTGCGATCATCTCTTCATTTACGATCTTGATCACCATCTGCCCCGGATTCAGGCCGTTCATCACATCCTGTCCTATGGCCCGCTCTTCCACAGATTTGATGAACTGCTTCACCACCCGGAAGTTCACATCGGCTTCCAGAAGAGCCATTTTCACTTCCTTTAAGGCGGTCCGAACATCCTCCTCGGTCAGCCGTCCCTTACCCCTGAGATTTTTGAATACATTCTGCAGTTTTTCTGTTAAATTCTCAAATGCCACCTGCGACTCCTTTATACTCTTCGATTCTCAACGTCCCGGCCGGTCAGAATTCTTCCAGCAATTCAAGAGAAAGCTTCCTGACAGTCTGCAACCTCTCTCTCATCTGGTCATATCCGCCGCTGTCCGGGTTCTCCACTTCCCCAGTGAGCCGTTCAATCTCCGCCACAGTCTTCTTCGCCCGGGCAAATCGCTCCACCAGATGCAGCTTACTCTCATAGTCCTGCAGAATTCTGTCACAGCGCCTGATCAGATCATGCACGCCCTGTCTGCTGATGCCCCGCTCCTGGGCAATCTCTCCCAGAGACAGATCGCGGTACAGCGCGTCCTCATAGACGCTTCTCTGGTGCTCTGTCAGCAGTTCTCCATAAAAATCATATAGCATTGTCTGTTCATATAATTTATCCATAACTTTGTCAGCCTTGGGTATCTTACTACAGAAAAGCAGATGTGTCAAGTATTTTTTCTTTACAGGCAGGTAACCGTCTCAACTGATATCTCCCGCTGTAACCCTCCTGACTTTCGGGGCATATAGTATATGGAAAATAAAAGCTTTTTATTCCAAATAATTCAGGAGGAGAATATGGCAACTTTTACAAATCAGGCAACCCTTTCCTACAATGGAAACACTACTACCTCCAACATTACCACCGGTGAACTGCTGGAGGTGCTGTCCGCAAAAAAGACGGCTTTGCAGTATACCTATACCGCAAATGATAATGTAACTTATATCATCAGTATCATCAATTCCGGTACCATGGCCTTTACCGGGCTTACTGTAACCGATGATCTGGGCGGAATCACCGCAGGAGAAAATACCAGATATCCTTTGACTTATGTGCCCGGCACCATCCGGTACTATGTAAACGGCGCACTCCAGGCCGCTCCTAAAGTAACGGCCGGGCCTCCCATGGAAATCAGCGGAATCAGCATTCCCGCAGGCGGCAATGCCACCC
>JAAWLQ010000217.1 GCA_022797995.1 Lachnospiraceae bacterium | reverse complement strand
CGGCCGCACCAAATCCGGCTCCGCGGCAATCCCCGCCTGGGCCATGGCATACAGATATCCACTGTAGCGATCGTTCATTGTCTCATACAGACTGCTGTTCTCGTTCAGGAACCCGATTCTGCGCATTCCCTGGCTGATCAGATGTCTGGTCAGCTTTACCATGGGCTGAAAACCTTCAATCTTCACGATATCGCCGGGAGCTTCTTCCCACCTGTCCTTGTAAGTATCCAATAGAAAAATCTGGACTCCCCTCTGCCTGACCTCCTCAATATACTCCCTATTTATCATTTTCACGCAGAAAACCGCCTCGATACTGTCGTCCAGCCCCACCGGAAGACGTTTCTCATCTTCATCCTCCTGAGTCACCACCGCCACCTGGGTCTGGCAGTGATTGCGGCTGGCTTCTTCTGAGATGCCGTTGATCACCTTATCCCAGTACACGGCCACATCCGGTTTCCGCAGAATCATAATCCGATGCTGCGCAGCTTCCTTCTCTCCCGCTGACTCCGGTACCGCCGGCTGCTCTGCGGGCACTCCCAGATATCCCACCTGTCTGGCATATTGCACCACCTGCTCTCTGGTCCTTTGTGTCACAAGCTCGTTTCCCTTCAACGCCATAGACACCGTATTCCTGGACAGGCCCAGGTCCTTTGCTATTTTCTGAATTGTAATCTTTCCCACTGCTTTTCTATCCTTTTTCTGTTCCGTTCAAACCCTTTATTGATTCGGGAAAATTATATCACGTTATTGGTAGACTGACAATCTTTGTTTATAATTGCCTGTTCATTACCCGTTCGTTCCGCCTCTGTATTCAATAAGCTTGCCGCAGCGCTATACTTTCTGTTATACTCTGTTCAGGAAATGCAGCAGATCAGGCATCTGTCTGAACTGTTGCCGGGAAATCAGCAGAGAGGAAAAATTCACAGACAAATTTTTCAAAAAATTTACAGCTTCCTGCAATGAATCAAAATATTTGCTGTGTATATAGATGAAGGCCTTTTTATTACAGAGACAGGAGAAAGCAATGAAAGATGCGGAGATAATCACACTATATTTGGCACGGGACGAAAAAGCCATTACCGCAACTGCAGAGCGGTACGGCAGCTACTGCCATTCCATTTCCTATAATATTCTGCACAATACGGAGGACGCCCGGGAATGTGTCAACGACACCTGGCTGAGAACATGGAAGTCCATACCTCCGCACCGGCCAAACCGGCTGTCAACCTATTTGGGAAAGATCACACGCAACCTCTCTCTCAACCGCTTCCGGCAATACACTGCCGAAAAACGCGGATTTGGGCAGGCCGAACTCGCATTGTCGGAACTGGAAGAATGTATCTCCGCCAAAAACAGTGTGGAACAGATGATTGAAGAAATGACTCTGGCCAAATCCATCAACAGCTTTTTATACGCCCAACCCAGGCAAAGACGCAATATCTTTATCCGCCGATACTGGTATCTCTATTCCATACGGGATATTGCCCACGCCTATGGCATGAGTGAAAGCAAGGTGGCATCTCTGCTTTTTCGTATGCGGGGTGAGTTGAAAACACATCTTGAAAAGGAGGAAATTCAGATATGAAATATTCAGACCGGAATTCAGACAAAAGAGATTCCAGTGAAAAACTTCTAAGCGCCATCGGAGAAATCGATGATAATCTCATCTCCGGTGCGGTCCGTGATACAAAGAGAAAGAAAAACCTGCTCAGATGGGGAAGTCTGGCCGCCATATTGGTACTTTGTATAAGCGTGGGAGTCCTCTTTACCAACAGACCAGACACAGGCACAGAAGAGGGGACTTATCTGGCAGATAGCAGCATCGTAATCCTGGATGTAAATCCCAGTATAGCTTTGACTGTCAACGCAGACGAAACCATAGTCAAAGCTGAGGGGCTGAATGCGGACGGCGATGCAATTCTGAATGGAATGGATCTCACAGACGTGGACATCACTGTGGCGGTAAACGCCATCATCGGCTCCATGCTGCAGAAAGGATATCTGAATGATCTGCAGAATGCCATTCTGGTCAGCGTGGAAAATGAAAATCCGGAGAAATCTGCAGCCCTCCAGGAACGGATTTCTTCCATTATCGGAACCGCTTTACAGGACGGCCACCTGGAAGGCACCGTACTCAGCCAGACTCTGAATGAAACCACCGATCTGGAACAAATGGCACAGAATTACGATATTTCTCCGGGCAAGGCAGCGCTTATCCAGGAGGTGATGACCCAGGATGCGACCCTCACCATAGAAAAACTGGTACCATTGTCCATCACGGAGATTGCGCTTATCTCCCAGTCCAGGCATCTTGCCTCCGAAAGTCTGACCCAAAACGGCGCCGCCAGCGACAGGGCCTATATCAGCCAGGAATCCGCTGTGGAAATCGCCTGCGAACATGCCGGTGTCAATGCCGGGAATGTGACCGGAAAAAAGGTGGAATTTGACAGTGAAGATGGAATTATGGTATACGAAATAGAATTCTATGTGGGAACGGTAGAATACGAATATGATATCGATGCCCGTACTGGCCGGATCGTAAAATTTGAGTCCGAAGACAAGGGACCTGCCAATCATCAGGGCGGCGCTTCTGCTCAGCAGCCATCCGTCCAACGGCCATCCACCCAACAGCCTTCTACCCAGCCGCCTTCCGCTCAGTACATCGGCGAAGAGGCAGCCAGACAGGCAGCTCTGGACAATGCCGGCATTGCGGCGGAAGATGTGAACTATATAAATGCCTGGCTCGAATACGATGACGGATACCCGGAACATTATGAAGTGGAATTTACCGTGGGCAGCGTGAAATACGAATACGAAATCGATCTGTATTCCGGCGCAGTGCTGAAACAGGAGATGGAAAATCATGGCAGCCATGGCAGTCACCATAGCTCCGCAAACAGCGGAACTGCTTCCCCTGTGGACATTGACCAGGAGGCTGCGGTAAATGCCGCTCTCTCCCACGCAGGACTCAGTGCCTCCCAGGTCAGGAAACTGGAAGCCGATTATGATTATGACGATGGAATTGCGCTGTATGAGGTAGAGTTTGAATATGGCAATTATGAATATGAATATAAAATAGATGCCACCACCGGAGAAATCCTGGAATATGAGATTGATGATTGACGCATCTGCCTGACTTCATCCCCATCCTGCTGTTCTCTCGAAAGTCTCGCAAAATTGCATAGGAATGTGTCCCGTGGACACATTGCAATTATTGACTTCGCGTAGGGGGTGTCTGAACTGTTACTTCTCATCAATGGGATAGGGATGAGGTATTTTCTCATAGCTTTACAACGTCCAGGAATCGGTTATGATTGGTCAGGCATCTGCAAAAGCAGCCAGGCTCCCAAATACTTTTTTGCCAGCTCCTCTTCGTTGTACTCTGCGGCAAGTGTTTCTGCGTTGTTTTTGAAAGCCGCGAACCAGTCCTGTCCTGTGGCAGAATCCTGGCCGCCGGTATATTCTTCTCCCCATACAGCCATAATATCCCGGCAGGCTGACGCCATGATATGTCCATGGAGCCCTGTCTGGCCTCCCTGCAGAAACTGCTGGAAACAATAGCGTAGGGTATACTGGCCGTAATAGAGCAGCTCGCGGTACTCGATGGAGTGTTCCCTGATATAATCGCCGGGGTTTGATGCATGCGCCGGCGAGGACTCAATGGCTTCAAACAGCTGTTCCATCACAGCATCTGTGTCCACACTTCCGTGCTCCACAGCCTGGGCATAGCAATCCTGTTTCTGCATGTAGATGTACTTCTGTGTGTCTATCGCATCTTCCGCGATCGCATCAGGAAATGTGTCCCTAATATCCTTCACATAATAGCTTCCATCCCGAGGCTCCCAGTATTCCCTGAGAACATACTCTCCGTCCCTGATTTCAAAAGTGACGGCCACAGGAATATGACTCCCCAAAACTTCCCGGAATCCAGCGTCGGAATACGCATATGCCTGATGCAATGCGAAACCGTACACTGTCACCTCCATGGGTGTGGGCGGCTCGCTGTCAATGCAAAGCTCATCCTTGTCCAACAGGACAAAGCTGGCACAGTGATACAGATCGTCTGGCCCGGCAGACTTATTGTGATCAAGAATTGCGTTGTAAATCGCTTCTGTCAGCAAATCCTCAGATTCCGCAGAACGAATTTCTTCCGTGAACTTTCCCTCTCCCCTGGAATGCTCTTCTTCCATGGAATGCTCTTCTTCCATGGAATCCTCATCTCCCACGGAAGGTTCTTCCTTCATAGCGACCTTCTTCGCACTGATCCTGATACTGTACACATCACTGAGCTGTGCGGGGTAAGTTTCCAGGATGCTCCCATTATAGGAGACTTCAATAATATCTCCCACCAGAGGCTCCTGTGCCGGATCCACATGTTTCACAGGGACTTTAATCCTATCCGCGCTGTTCAGTTCCGGACTTCCCTCCACGGGTTCCACAAGGAAATAGCCCTCGTGGACTTCCAGAATTTCCGCTTCCATCAGAAAGGTGTCCGGCTCGCCTGCGTCCGCAATGCGGACTGTAACATTTTCCACATTCACATAAACTGTTTTGTCCTCATCGGTATCATTCTGTACATTCACGCCGATCTTGAACCAGCCGCCCTTCTCCGCTTCCATCTTCACCGGCATACCCGGCGTCAGGTAGACCGGCTGGTCATAGGCGGTTTCTGTCCGCACCTCCACCGGTTTCAGGGACACTTCCGTATCTCCCAGGCCTTCGCCGGATGTTATGATAATGGTATTCCCCAGTGGTGAAATCTCTTCATGGGTATACGCCACAGACGCCTGGCTCCCTGCCGGCACAACTATGCTGAGAGAAAACCGCTTCTGTTCCGGGTTCGTCAGGAAGCAGACTGCCGCCACAGCACAGACAACCACGGATAACAGAACAATCCAGAAAGCGGGTTTCTTCCAGTTAGCCAGATTCCGGATGCGTCCTTTGGTATCGCCCTCTCCAAAGGCCGGAGAGATACCGGCAACAATATGCTTCCCGGTGGCAAGACTTAACAGAGATGCCGTATAATCCGCCAGAACATCAGTCCCCATCTTCCTGATCACAGCCTCGTCACAGCTCATCTCCATATCCTTGCCCGCCAGGATAAAGGCGACCCAAGCTAAAGGATTAAACCAATGGATACACAGGGCGGCAAAAGCCAGCACCTTTATAATATGGTCAAATCTGCGGATATGATGCTTCTCATGGGCCAGAATATAAGACTGCTCCTGTTCCTTCACAGAGGAAGGCAGGAAGATTTTCGGCCAGAACAGCCCCATGACAAAGGGGGATGTAATTTCATCGGCAAGATAGATGTTGTCCCGCAGTGGAGAAGCGGTAATCAGTTTCCTCCGAAGCCTTATATAGGATACTGCCGCATGGATGACCATTGCCAGGACGCCTGTCAGCCACACATAAACGGCAATCATCATCGGCGTTTCCAGCGAGTCCGCCGCCGGTTGCGCTTCTCCCTGCCGCAGGGTATCACCGCTCTTCTCCCTCTGTGGCAGGGTGTCACCAGGTTTCTTCCCCTGCGACAGGACGTCACTGCTCTTCTCCCCTTGCAGCAGAATGTCATCCGTTTTCTCCCCCTGCCACAGGACATCACTGTTCTTCTCCCCTTGCGACAGAATGTCACCGACCGCATCCCCCTTGCTCTTCTCCCCCTGGGACAGAATGCCGCCATTTGCATCCCCAGGACCCGGGGAGGAAAGGCTCACGGATGGATATTCGGCGGAGACAATATCGGACGGAATGTATTCAATACGGCTGGTTATGTTGTCAGTTGCGATTACCGGTGTATCCAGCAGCCCGAACAATGACAGATCGGACTGGATGGAAACCGGACAAAGCAGCCGGAAAAGCACAACACTCCAAAGGGCATAGGAAATCACCTTCGGCGCTTTTTTGAACAGAAGCCGCAACAGCAGTACAAACAGGATAACCACACTTGCAGTGAGACTCATATTCAGCAATTTGGGCAGAAATGTATAGAAAAACATAGAATCACCTCCTCAGCCCGTCGATGATTTTTTTCAACTCTTCGACTTCTTCATCCGACAGCTTTTTCCGTGTGCCAAAGGCCGCTATAAACGCAGGCAGCGAACCGTCAAAAGTCTCCTCCACAAACTGCTCGCTCTTCATCCCATAGAATTCCTCCCGGGAGATAAGCGACGTAACCATTTTGTCCTGAAGCCTGAAAATTCCCCTTTCACACAATCTCTTCAAAACGGTATAGGAGGTAGTCGACTTCCAGCTCAGCTCCTTCTGTGCCATTTTAATCAGGTCTCTGGACGCCAGCGGTTCATGGCTCCAGATCATATCCGCAAAACGGGATTCCAGCATTCCCATTGTAGGCATAAGTATCGCCCTCCTTTTATCTACATCATGTAGAATGTTTTTATTCTACATGATGTAGAGCTTTTTGTCAATAGATTTTCCATAGCAAAAAAAGCAGGGCACATGGTTCTCATCCACATGCTCTGCCTGTTTTGAATTATCTGTCCGCCGTCATATGACATGCTTCTGCAACGATATCGCGGATAAGCTGCAGGGCCGTTTTCCTGTCAGACCACCGCCGCCGAAGTCATAAGGCAGTAGGCCAGAATGCACCAGGGCTTTCCCAACACGATAATCGTCACAAATTTGCGTGTGCTCATTTTGGTAATCCCGGTAAAGTAGCAGAAATAATCGTCCGGGAACAGCGGCAGCACCAT